>JANOOM010000198.1:0-1785 GCA_031421335.1 Armatimonadota bacterium | reverse complement strand
GAGCAGATCAGCGAGCTGGGCACCCGCATCATCGGGGCGGCAGGCCAGAGCACCAACCTGGAGCTTGTCGTCGAGCGCGTCAAGCTCGGCGGCAACGGCCCCATCATGGCGAACGCCCTGGCCGCGCTGGGGCCGCAGGTGACCTGCCTCGGGCCATTGGGCGAGGGCCAGGTTCACCCCGCCTTCGCCGAGATGGCCGAGCGCGCGACCTTGATCTCATTGGGAGCGCCGGGCCATACGGATGCCTTGGAGTTCGAGGACGGCAAGGTCATGCTTGGCAAGCTGGAACCCCTGAACGATGTCACCTGGGCGCGCGTCTCGGAGCGTGCGGGCGAAGGTGGCCCGGCCCGCCTATTCGCCCAGGCCGACCTCGTCGCCCTGGTGAACTGGACCATGATCCCCGCCATGTCCGCCATCTGGGAAGAGCTTCTTACCCTGCTCGCCGCCCAGCCTTCTTCGCCGCGCCGCTTCTTCTTCGACCTTGCCGACCCCGAAAAGCACGGCGACCCAAAGATCGCCGCCGCCTGCCGCCTCTTGTCCCGGTTCCAGGAGTTCGGCCCGACTGTGCTCGGCCTCAACGAGAAAGAAGCCTTCCGCGTCGGCACTGCCCTGGGCTACGAAGGCGGCCACCACGGGCGGATCGAGGTCCGCGCCGTCACCGCCTTCGTCAGCGCCAAGCTGCCCGTCGAGGCCGTCGTCGTCCACCCCCGCGCCTATGCCGTTGTCGGCGCGCGCGGCCAGATCACCGCCGACGTGGACGGCCCGTTCATCGAGAACCCCGTCATCTCGACCGGGGCGGGCGACCACTTCAACGCCGGCTTCAGCCTAGGCAAGCTGCTCGGCCTTGCCGACGACGAGGCCGCCACGGTGGCGGTCGGCACGTCTGGATACTACGTCCGGCATGCCGCCAGCCCGACGCTGGCACAGCTCGCCGCGTTTTTGGAAAGCCAGGCAGCGGAGTAGCACTTCTCGTGAAGAAGGGCTGATGCAATGCGTTACAAACTAAAGCCTTTGCAAAAAACCGTGATGCTTGGGCTACTCTTGGGCATGATGTTTGGCCTCCTTGGGCTATGGTATCTGCTCAATGTGATTCGGCCTGCGCTCAACCACGCCCAAAGTCCGTATGCACAATGATCTGGCCGCCCGCCGTGCCACAATATAATAGGAGGCAACGCCCGATGACAATCACGCTCGAACTAGACCCGACCCAGGAAGCCCGTCTGCGAGACCAAGCCGAGGCATTAGGGCTTGCCCCGGTGGACTTTCTCAAGCGCGTTGCCGGCCTGGAAAGCGCGCCGGGCCGAGCAGTGGCGGATGCCTTCGCGGGGAAAACGCTGGCCGACATACTTGCCGGGAGCATCGGGACAGTGGACAGCGCGGAACACTTCGGCGGGCAGCCTTCCGACTTGTCTACCCGGACCGGGGAAGCATTCGGGGAGATGTTGCATGAAGAACACACCCGTAGTTAAGGAGGCGCAATGACGTTGACCGACGCCGGGCCGCTGGTGGCGCTTCTAGATAAGAACGACATCCGGCACATCCCTTGCCGCGCCTTCTTGCCCCGGCTGTCTCCGCCCATGCAGACGACATGGCCCTGCTTCACCGAGGCGATGTACCTGCTGGGCAGAACTACAGGCCACCAAGGACAAGATCAACTCTGGGAGTGGGTGGAGAGCGGTTTCCTGACCTTCTACGAGATCGCGGCGGCCCAGAGGCTTGAGATGCGTCTGCTGATGACAAAGTATAAGGACCGGCCAATGGACCTGGCGGATGCCTCCCTTGTGG
>JANOOM010000197.1:0-2473 GCA_031421335.1 Armatimonadota bacterium | reverse complement strand
CGTCGGCGAGGCAGCCGACCAGCTTTCGGCGGGCTTCGCCTGCCCAGCGACCGGGGCGAGTAGAAGGACCGCAGCGGCGGCGAGTACGGCTGTCGTAAGTCTGTTCGTCATGACACGAGGCACTAGCCATGTGGGGGCGGGCCTTGTCCCCACCGCCATGTCGTTGTCTTTATTCAACAAGCCGCGTAGTTATTTCTCTCGGGCCTATGACCGCACCCACCTGCCGCCGTTGACAATCAGCAGGCAGGCGTGGTAGGATATCCTCGGACGACGATCAAGACCGACAAGCGGCAGAGGCAATGGCGTCTCTCTCCATCTCAGCCCCCCGGCGGGGCGTCCGGGGCGGAAGGGCGCTTTTTTTGTGTCCCGCCCGGCATCCCCGGCCCTGCATTTCTACGGGCCTTCTGCCGAACATCGGAGAGTGGAAAACAAACCGAACACTTACAGGCCAGCTCTTGAGATCGTCTCGTACCCCCCTCACTCAGCATCAGCGTCTCTTTCGGACCGAGGAGGAAGCATGAAGCATGTAGACCTGGTCGTCATCGGCAGCGGGCCGGCGGGCCAGAAGGCCGCCATCCAGGCCGCAAAACTCGGCAAGAGCGTCAGCCTCATCGAGCGCAACCGCATCCTGGGCGGCGCCTGCACCCACACCGGCACCATCCCCAGCAAGGCGCTGCGCGAAGCCGTCCTGCACCTGTCCGGCGTTCAGCAGCGCGGCTTTTACGGCGACCGGGAGGGGCGAGGCAGCCGGCCTGAGATCACTATCGAGGACCTGATCGCGCGGGGCCAGCAGGTCATCCGCACCGAGATGGAGGTCATCCGCGAGCACATGGTCAGGAACGAAGTCGAGATCCTTTGCGGCGAGGCCCGCTTTGAAGATCCGCACACGCTCCGGATCACCCACCAGCACTCGTCGGAGACCTTGCAGGCCGACCACGTCGTCATCGCCACCGGCACGGTTCCAGCCCGGCCCGGCGGCATCCCCTTCGACGCGGAGCGGGTGCTTGACAGCGACAACCTGCTGGAACTTTCGCACCTGCCCAAGAGCATGATCATCGTCGGCGGCGGCGTCATCGGCACCGAGTACGCCTGCATGATGGCGACTTTGGGCGTGCGCGTCATCCTGACCGAAGCGCGGCCGTCTTTGCTCGACTTCGTGGACTCCGAAATCAGCGAGGCCCTCCAGTATCGGATGCGCGCCATGGGCGTGACCTTGAGATTGGGCGAGCGTGTGGACGAGATCCGCATCTCGCCCGACGGGCTGGTGCAGGCGACATTGCAGTCCGGCAAGCACCTTCGGGCCGACACCCTGCTCTACTGCATCGGGCGGCAGGGGACGACGGAGAAGCTCGGCCTCGAAACCGTCGGCCTGGTTCCGGACAACCGGGGGCGGCTCAAAGTCAATGAGAACTATCAGACCGATGTGCCGCACATCTACGCCGTCGGCGACGTCATCGGCTTCCCGGCCCTCGCATCCACCTCCATGGAGCAGGGCCGCCGCGCTTCCTGCCACATGTACGGTGAGCCGACCACGTCGCTGCCCGAGCTGTTCCCGCTGGGCATCTACGCCATCCCCGAGATCTCCATGGTGGGCCGGACCGAGGCCCAGCTCACCGCCGACGGTATCCCCTACGAGGCGGGCGTCGCCCAGTACCGCGAGATCGCGCGGGGCCAGCTTCTGGGCGACGAGGTGGGCATGCTGAAGCTGCTGATCCACGAGAAGACGCGCCAGATCCTCGGCGTCCACGCCATCGGCACGGGCGCGACCGAGCTGATCCACATCGGCCAGGCGGTGATGGCCTTCAAGGGCACCGTAGACTACTTCATCAACAACGTCTTTAACTACCCCACCCTGGCCGAGTGCTATAAAGTCGCCGCCCTGAACGGCTCCAACAAGCTGCGCCTCTTGTGGGACGGCGATGAGGGGGAGATATCGGGGGGCGCGGACGCGCCGCTGAAGATGGCCGCGTGAAGGAACGGGCATTAAAGATGCCAGCCTACTCAAAGAGGAAAACCACTTCGCGGCTGCGGTATAATCCCCCCATGACCATCACCATTGATCTGCCGCCCGGAGTGGCGGACGCACTTGCCCGGAAGGCCGCTCAGGAAGGGCGCGACGTGACCGGGTATGTCCAGGAACTCGCCATGCGGGACGCGGGCGAGATTGCGACGGAGCCGGATACCCTGGGCGCGCGCACGCCTGGCCTACACGCCGGGCTGTACTGGATCGCCGAGGACTTCGACGACCCACTGCCCGACAACTTCTGGCTGGGTGCCGACGCCGGCCAGGACGCCGGCCAGACGGCAGCGGGCAGCCCATGAACCGCCTTCTCCTCGACACGCACATGTTCCTCTGGTGGGACAGCGCGCCGAGCCGCCTCTCCGCGACCGTTTTGGCACTGTGCCAGGACCCCTCCGTGGTTCTGTACCTCAGCCTGGTCAGCAATGGAACGGCGCAGCGCGTCCGAGAGAT
>JANOOM010000196.1:0-2004 GCA_031421335.1 Armatimonadota bacterium | reverse complement strand
GAGTTACGGAGATCGAGGCAGCGGATGTGGAATGGGCGCGTTTCTTCAGAGACTACTGGCGCGAGGAACTGACCAGCGGCCAGGATAGCCCCTCAATTCGCCCCGCCTCGTAGTCGGCCAGCGCCCTGCCCGCGAGGTGGTCCAGAAAATCGTGGGAGGCGGCGAACTGCTGGTCCCACGTCTGCTCACCGCGGATCGTGTCCAGAATAATCTGCGCGACCATGTCCTGTTCGCGCTCAGGGAGAGTGGACATCTCGGCCCACGCTCTCCCCATCGAAGCAGTCATGCGCGTTTCTCTTTTTGGGAGCGGCTTTGACCGAATTATGGCCCCTGGCTGGCAGCAATGTCAGCCGTTAGAAATGATACCAAACGTGACAACACCCAAGACTACGCCCAAGACCGCCCTGATGTGGTTCCGGCGCGACCTGCGCCTGCGCGACAACACGGCTCTGTACCAAGCTCTGCGCGAGAACACGCGCGTCATCGGCGTGTTCGTGCTGGACGACGCCATCTTAAGGGCCAGGGACATCGGGGCCGCCCGCGTCGCCTTCCTGTTCCGGTCGCTGGACGTGCTGGCCGAGGAGTTCCGGGCGCGCGGCGGCCAGCTCGTCCTGCGGCGCGGCGGATCCCCCGAGGACGAACTGCGCGCCCTGGCCGCCGAAGCCGGCGCGTCGGCGCTGTATTTCAACCGCAATTACACCCCCTACAGTACGGAGCGCGATGAGAAGGTCACGGCGGCGATGGACGCCGCCGGGGTTGACGTGCGCGCCTTCGACGACGCCCTGCTGGCCGCGCCGCAGCAGATCGTGGACCCACGCGACGGCACCCCGTTCAAGACCTACACGTCCTTCAAGCGGGTCTGGGAGACGCGCCTGCGGGTCGGCAGGCCATCGGACATGGCGACCGTGGCGGGCGCTCTGCGCCTGGACGCTTTTCTGCCCTCGGCCACCCTGCCCCTAATAGAAGACTATGGGCTGCACTTGACGCAGGACATCCCCGAGGCCGGCGAGCACGCCGCCCAGAAGTCACTGGCGGAGTTTTCGCGCCGCAGCCTCTCGGACTACGCGGACAACCGAGACAACACGGCCGACGAGGAAAGCACGTCCTCCCTGTCGGTGCATCTGAAGTACGGCACCCTGTCGGTCCGGGACTGCTGGCGGTCGGCGGACGACATCGGCGGCGCGGGCGGGTACAAGTGGCAGGACGAATTGGGGTGGCGGGACTTCTTCAACACCCTGCTGTGGCACCACCCGCAGATGCTCCAGAAGGCGATCCAGCCCGCGCTGGCCGCCATGCGCTTCGACCGAAACGACGAGTATTTGGAGCGCTGGAAGAGCGGGACGACTGGCTTCCCCTATGTTGACGCGGGCATGCGGCAAATGTTGGCGAAGGGCTGGATGCACAACCGGACCCGGCAGATCGTGGCCTCGTTTCTGTGCAAGGACCTGTTGATAGACTGGCGGATCGGGGCCGAATATTATATGCAGTGCCTGGTGGACGGCGACTGGGCCTCGAACTACGGCGGCTGGCAGTGGGTGGCCGGGACCGCCCCCGACCCGAACGGCAACTTCCGGGTCTTTAGCCCCATCGCCCAGCAGCGGCGCTACGACCCGGACATGGCCTACTGCCGCCGCTGGATACCGGAACTAGACACCTCCAAGTACCCGCGCCCAATCGTCAACCACGCCCAGGCGAGCGAAGAGTTTATCCGCCGCTTCCAAAAGGCGTATGGCCCGCCGCCGAGCCGCCGCCCGGACCGGCAGGACCAGGATCGCCGGCCACGGCGGTGAGCCAGGGCTGTGGAAAGCTCCGGCAGGGTGGCACCCTTCGGGTGGAAACTCTTTCCGATCCAGGAATATTCGTCCGGAGGACGCTTCTCTGCCGGGGGCTTTCCGCAGCCCCGGCACACGAACAGACAAGGAGACACCCATGGCCGAGACGCCCGAGCCTAAGCCGCTCGACCCCAAATTGCTGAACCTGTTCTACCACCCCAAGGATCGCCTG
>JANOOM010000195.1:0-7632 GCA_031421335.1 Armatimonadota bacterium | reverse complement strand
GCTACGCGTAGCCCAAGAAGCCGCTTTGCTGAAATGCGATTGCTTTTTCCGTCTTGCCTACCTTCGGGCCAGAGCAAGCCCCAAGAAGCCGTCGGGCTTTAGCCCGTGCGGAGTGTCACAACCCTTATGTTGACGAAACGCGATAAAAAAATGATGCAGGACCGACGGCCTTTTGTGGCACCGGCCGCTGCGCTGCCGCATCTGCTCCTGGGCCAGTTCAAAGGCACGGGCAACCAGGCGCATTCGACAGCTTCAGGTTTTCTCAACAATCTCATATTGGGACCGATCGTGTCACCGCCCCGCCGGCGGCCTGGTTCGCCTTCCTGCGCCCCCAGTTCCACTCGTCCTGATCCGCATCTGCCGCCTCCAAAAAATAGTGCAGACGATTTTGTAAACTTTGTGTTCTTTTGCCATGTAGTCATGGTACACTCTTAAAAAGCGATGACAGCAATAAATAACAACTTGACAATGGACCAGATGAATCTCGCGGGCGGCGCCCGCCTGATGCTGGATCGTGTCGGCTTTATGGCGGGGGCGAGGGGACCGAGTGGGAGGATGCGCTTGCGAGAGTAAGCGCTTCTTCTGCTCAAACGAACCCCTCGGCCTCCCGCTTCATGCGAGAGGCCGTTTTTGTTTGTGTCGGCCGCTGATTTTGGAGATGTAGCTCAGTCCGGTAGCAGCGCTTGTCTGAAGAACAGGAGGCCGTCGGTTCGACTCCGACCATCTCCATCACCTGCCAATCTGTATCGCCTGCCGTTAGCTCGGCGCTGATCGCGGGCGGGGCCGTTTAGGAGAGAAAGGGGAGTGTCATATCAGGCTACACACAACACTACGTCCAGTGCTGGCTCCGCCGGGGGCCGGCGCGGCAGATGGCATGGATTCCTGAGAAGCACGCTGTCATCGAGCGGTTCCTGCGGCTGACCGAGGCCGGCGTCTCTGAGGACGGCTGGGAGGTCCTTGGGGCCGGGACCCGTCGAGGCTCCTCCCGCCCGGTGATCCAAGCGCCGCGTGACATCAGACGATGATAAATATCTGGTAGTGGCTCATAAGAGTCTGAGGGCGAACACAAGGTTCGCGCCCTACAAGCGATTCCCGTAAGAGCGAACCTCGTGTTCGCCTTCACTTTGGAGTGTTCGCCCTTCAATGCAATCAGACGCAATTGCGCCACTACCAAATATCTTATGCCCTCGTAGCCCAACCGGCAGAGGCCGCCGTCTTAAACACGGCCCAGTGCGGGTTCAAATCCTGCCGGGGGCAACTCTGTGGCGAAGCCAAGTTGGTGAGGCAGCAGGTTCATATCCTGTGAAACGCGGGTTCGATTCCCGCCGTCACGATCTTTCTGTCAGCCTTTCGGTAAGTCTTTCGGTAAGTCTTTCGTGATCCTCGATGATGTAGTGGCAGCATGACACACTGTTAATGTGTTCGCCCTGGTTCGAATCCGGGTCGAGGAGTTTCTTTCGGGCACTAAGCAGCAGAATGCTCTCGTAGTTCAGCGGATAGAACGCGATCCTGCGACGGTCGAGGCCACAGGTTCAAATCCTGTCGGGAGCATGGTTTTAGGTAGGAGAAGTCCATGAAGACGGCGGAGACGCAGGAAAGCGTCACCATTGATGGGTCGCACGGGGAAGGCGGCGGGCAGATACTGCGGACCAGCTTATCGCTGTCGGCACTGACGGGGAAGCCCGTCGAGATCGTGAAAATACGTGCGGGTCGGTCGCGGCCCGGCCTTCAGGCCCAGCATCTCGCTTCAGTTAAGGCCGCCGCCTCGCTGTGTGCGGCACATTTGGAGGGCGCTGAGATCGGGTCGGGGCGCCTGTCGTTCGCCCCGCAGGCGGCCCCCACGGCGGGCGTCTACCACTTCGCCATCGGGACGGCGGGGGCGACGGCACTTGTCGTGCAGACGGTTCTGACGCCGCTGCTCTTTGCTCCCGGTGCCTCGCGAGTCACCGTCACAGGTGGGACACACGTCTCGTTTGCGCCGACAGCAGACTATCTGGAGCGCGTGTACCTGCCGACACTGGCGCGGCATGGCCTGATCGCTTCGCTCACGTCCCCGCGCACGGGCTTCTTCCCCAAAGGGGGTGGGATGGTGCAGGCCGAGGTCACGGGCGCGGCGACGCCTGCGCCGATCACGATGACGGAGCGGGGTGATCTGATTGACCTGACGGTTCTGGTGACGACCTCGGGACTGCCCCCGACTGTAGCGGAGCGGGGCATCACAACGGTGCGTCAGGAAGCAGGCCGCTTGCCCGTGGAGATGGCGGCCGAGGTGCGTGAAGTCGCCTCGCTCGGGCCGGGGGCTTCGGTGCTTCTGGTGGCCGAGTGCGAGGGCGGGTTCGCCGGGTTCTCCGCCATCGGGGAGCGTGGCAAGCGGATGGAGACGGTCGCGGAGGAAGCCTGCCGCGACTTCCGCGCGTGGTGGGAAACGGGGGCGACCTGCGAGGAACATCTGGCGGACCAGCTCGTCCTGCCGATGGCGCTGACGGCCGGGGAAAGCCGCTGGACGACATCGCGGGTGACGGAACACCTGCGGACGGTGCTCTGGGTGGTCCCGCAGTTCCTGTCCGTCGAGGCGACGCTGACCGAGAAGACGGACGGGTCGGGCCTGATCATCCTCCGGGCGGGGCGGCCTTGGGAACAACAGGGCGGTTGAGCCGGACAATGTCCGGCGCGGCCTCGTCGGGGCGATTGACGACCGGCGGGCCGGCGGCATCACGGCGCCCGATCAGGCCGAGCAGGATCTCCTGCCCGTTGACTCCTGGGCGTGGACGGCTGAGGCGCCCAGGAGAGCAGCAGCGACGAGGAAGAACGGGCGATGACGCAAAGGACCTACCCCCGCACCTACTTCCAGTGCATCTCTGTGTCACCGTGCAGCAGGTGGACGTAGTTGATCTGGCCGTCGTGGTACATCATGTGCTGAGCGGCGAACCCGGCCGCCCCCATCACCGTCATCGGGCCGAGTGGGGTTTGCACCGTCTCGCCCCAGCGGTCCGGCGCGATGGCCGCGATGGCCGCGTACAGCTTCTTCGTCCCCGTTTCCAGTTCAGCCAGCGCCTCGGCGCGCGTCGTGATGCCGGCGAAATAAGCCTCACGCTGCTCGGGCGAGGGCATGGAAGCCGTGCCGGTCGTGATAAGACTCGCCAGCAGCCCGTTAACGGAAGCGCACTCGGCGACGACCTTTATGGCCGGGCGGAGCGCCGCGTTCGTGGTCCCGCTGGCTTTGTCCTCGTCGAGCGCGTTCAAGTCGTTGACCAGGTTGTTGTAGGCCCGCTCGGTGGTCGCGCGCAGGTCCGCGCTGATGTCTAAGTCTGCCATGTTTATGATCTCCTTTGATGCTTTCGCCATACCCTAAGAAAAGCCGAGAACTGGGTGCGGCACATACGGCTCCTCAAGCGCCCCTACTTCTTCCGGCGACAGCGATACGGAAAGGGCAGCCACGGCATCTTCCAGGTGGTGCGGCTTGGTCGCGCCGACGATGGGAGACGTGACGCCAGGCGCTTGCAGCAGCCAGGCCAGGGCGACTTGGGCGCGCGGGATGTCCCGTGTGCCGGCGATCTCTCCCACGCGGTCTATCACCCGGCGGTCGGCGTCTTCGGTGCGAGCGTAGAGCGTCTTCCCGAACTGGTCCGTTCCGGCCCGCTCGGTCGCCTTCTGCTCCTCCCAGGGCCGGGCCAGGTGGCCCCGCGCCAGCGGACTCCAGGGAATGACGCCGACGCCTTCTTCCTGGCACAGGCCCATCATCTCGCGCTCTTCCTCGCGGTAGAGCAGGTTGTAGTGGTTCTGCATGCTGACAAAGCGCGTCCACCCATGCCGGTCGGCCAGGTACAGCGCCTTGGCGAACTGCCAGGCGTGCATGGAAGACGCGCCGATATAGCGCGCCTTGCCGGACTTGACGACGTCATGCAGCGCTTCCAGCGTTTCTTCGATGGGCGTCTCGGGGTCAAACCGGTGGATCTGGTAGAGGTCCACATAGTCGGTGCCGAGCCGCCGCAGGCTGTGGTCAATTTCGGCCATGATCGCCTTGCGGGACAGCCCCGACCCATTCGAGTCGGGGCGCATCCGGCCGTGGACCTTGGTGGCGATCACCATCTCTTCGCGCCGGGCGAAGTCGCGCAATGCGCGGCCGGTGATCTCCTCGGAGGTGCCGTCGGAGTAGACGTTGGCGGTGTCAAAGAAGTTGATGCCGAGTTCGAGGGCGCGCTGGATAAACGGCCGGCTGGCCTCCTCGTCGAGCGACCAGGGGTGGGCGCCGCGCTCAGGCACGCCGTAGCTCATGCAGCCGAGGCAGAGGCGCGAGACCTTGAGGCCGGTCTTGCCGAGCTTTACATAGTCCATGGGGGGTGTGACTCCTTCATACTTAGTGATACCCATATACGCCGACTATCAGTGGTCCTCAGTGGTCTGCCACCGGCCTGCCGACGGGTTCCAGTGGTGCGTGAAAGGCGAGCCGTCGCGGAAGACAGCCTCCAATCGCATCCGGCCAGGGTCTCCATATCCCAGAAAGTTAATGTCTTTCAGAGATGAAATCGTGACTGAACTGTCTCCAAGGTCCTGCACATCAGCCGCAGCTCGGCGTCACTGCCTGGCGGGCCGAATCGCTCCGTCCGCGCTGTAACTGATCTCCGTCACCTTCACACAACGCAAGTGGCTCAGGCCGCCCGACAGGGATGCATCATGGTAGAACAAGTACCACTTACCACTGAACTCCACGATCGAATGGTGGGTCGTCCACCCCATCACCGGCTCCAGAATTCGCCCCCGGTAGGTGAACGGCCCGAGAGGGCTGTCGCTCGTGGCATAGACCAGGAAGTGTGTGTCACCGGTGGAATAGGAAAAGTAGTAAAGTCCGTCCCGCTTATGAACCCAGGCAGCCTCGAAGAAGCGCCGCGCGTGGTCGTCCGCCCGCAGCGGCTCCCCTTCAGGCCCCAGGATCGAAACCGGCAGGATTTCCCCGGCAAAGGACCGCATATCCGCGGCGAGCCGGGCGACCTGCGGCCGTAGTGCCGGGACGGCCCCAGACGGTTCGGTCCCGCCTGGATCGAACTTTCCCGCTTCCCAGCATTGCAATTGCCCGCCCCAAAGGCCGCCAAAATAGAGATAGGCCTGCCCGTCGTCATCGGCGAAGCAGCATGGGTCAATGCTGTAACTGCCGGCGATCGGCTCCGGGTCCGCCGTGAACGGGCCTTCGGGGACCGGGCTGACCGCAGCCCCGATCCGGAAGATCCCGTCCTTGTCCCGCGCCGGGAAATACAGGTAATATGTGCCGTTTCGCACGGCGGCGTCCGGTGCCCACATCTGCCGGGCCGCCCAGGGGACATCCGCAAGCGCCAGGGCGATGCCATGGTCGGTGACCGTGCCGCCGGGAGATGCGAGCGAAAAGACATGGTAATCGGCCATGTCGTACTGGTCGCCGTTGTCGTTGGCGGCGATCGTCGTTTCCCGGTCGTGGGACGGATAGAGGTAGATCCGCCCGTCGAAGACGTGAGCAGATGGGTCCGCCGTGTACAGGGCGGTGATCAAGGGTTGGTCAGACATGGCAAAATTGGCTCCGGTCGGCTGTGACGTCCTCCGTGACGGGATCTGGGGTGCCTCACATTCCTGGCGAATTACTTGTGGGTGCCGGTCTTAGAACCCAGCAAGGAAAGCATTTTTTCTCCGTATCGTGTTCCCAGTACGCGATAGCCTGCCGAAGAGATCACATAGGAATTGGGGATCGTCTTCGGCAGATCGTCTTCGGCAGATCGTCAATGATGCCGTTCATGCTGGCGCACGCGCCGTTCTGGTCAGCCCCGACGAGTTCGCCGGCAAGCAGAAGCACTTCTTTTGGCTTGTTCGGCCACTCTCTGTCATTCATGATTCAGACCCTTTCGTGGCCAGCTTCGGCTATTTGCTCTTGGCGACCTGGATCACTGCGTCGAAGGCCGGTTTCGGCTGATCGCTGCTGTCAAACAGCAGGGGTTTGCCGTTGGCGCGCCAGGAGACCCCATCGTTGATACCCCACAAGGTGACAACTTTTACCTGCTTGTGCTTGAGAAACGCTTTGAAGAGATTGGCGTATTGATTGGCGAGGCGCCGACTGGCATCATCCACCAGGCCGCCCTGCGTGGTCGCGGCATTATTGGCGATGTCCGCCCCGGTATTGCGCTGGCCGGCCTCGGCACTATTCACGTCGAGTTCCGTGATATGGATGGGCAAGCCCAGCGTTTCTAGATCGGTCAGCGTTTGGTCTTCTTCAATACTTGGCGAGGAAACACTGACATGGGTCTGCGTGCCGATCGCCGTCACTGGGACTTTCTGAGCCTGCAACTGCCTGACCAGGGTGATGAACCGCTGGCGTTTGGCGGGATTTTCCAGACCGTAATCGTTGAGACGAAGGATCGCCTTGGGGTCGGCTTCGTGGGCATATTCAAAGGCTTTGGCGATGAAGTCCGGCCCGATGATCTGCAGCCAGAGCGAGTTCCGTAGGGGGTTCGGCCCGCCGTCGGCGACGCACTCATTCACCACATCCCACACCTTGATCTTGCCTTTGTATCGGCCGACGACCGTGTGGATATGGTCGCGCATCCTTTGGAGCAGCTCGCCGCGTGTCGTGCGCGGTCCCGTGAAACCGAAACCGCGACCAAAAGGTCTCCGGCCCGGATTTGCATCCGCTCCATTGGCCGGCAGGGCCGCATCGGGCAGGGCTGCGGCCGGCGGAAGTGTTCCGGCGAAGACCCAGTTGGGGGTTTGTCCATGCCAGATGAGCGTGTGCCCCACGAGATACATGTGGTTTTTGACGCCAAAGTCCACGTAGGCATCGGCCGGGCCAAAATTGTAGCCGTCCGCGCCTTGCTGGGGATGAATGGATTGCCACTTCAGGTCATTCTCTGGGGAGATCTGGTTGAACTGTTCCTGTGTCAGAGCGATATCTTGAGTGACCTGCCCCACCGTCCGATTGCCATATCTCGGCGCTTCACCGGTGACAATGGAGCGATTGATGGCCACGCCGACATAAAAGTGGCCTTTGTAGGCGTCCTTGAGGGTGGGCGGCTTGCTGGACTGCGCCACGGCGCCGGTGGTGAGGATAACGGTCGCGAGGAAACCGATGTGTAAGCCGAGGCTAGAGCGAGAAGTCTGAAAAGCCGAAGTCTGAGAAGTCATCGTTGAAATCCTTTCGGTGAGATTCACTGCCGTACACTTTCCGTTGTCACTTGCTGCCCTGTATCTGCAATCGAACAGGAACAAAGCAGCCTTTATCAAGAGAGTGTACCCGCGAGGTCAAGCCGAGTTGAAACAAGCTCAGGGGGCATCATTCGGTGCGACGAAAAATAGATAGGATTTTCGCTTCGCTTTGAGGCTTTCAAGGATCTCGGGACGCTTTTGGCTGATGCTACCCCTGATAACTGATATTACGCGGCGGCTGTGGCAGGTGGACGAGTGTTCGGACGAGTGAATTCACTGATGTTACGCAGTGGGTTCCAGCGACGGGGCAGCCAGGCGGGTTCGGGCGAGTGAATGAATTCGCTCGCTGGAAGGCGCTGCGCGCCGAGGGGACAGGGGGCCTCAGAGGGCAGGATCGGACATGGCAGGATCGGACATGGCAGGATCGGACATGGCAGGATCGGACAGCGCGCCCCTGCTGCCCCGATGCGG
>JANOOM010000194.1:0-5649 GCA_031421335.1 Armatimonadota bacterium | reverse complement strand
GCGACAAGCCCATCTGGAACTCGGAAAGCGGATACCTGGCCGGCTCGAACGAGGCCGGCGGGCCTGACACGAACGAGGAAAGCCGTTGTGCGAAAACGGCGCGGGCTTTCTTCCTGCAATGGGCTTTGGGGATACAAAGATGGTACGTCTTCGGCGACGTGAACAGTCCCCGCATGAAACAGACCATCGAGCAGACGGAAAAGTGGATGACCGGCGCGGTCATGACACGCTGCGAGGTGAAAGACCTTGTCTGGGAGTGCAAGATGACGCGGATGGGGCACCATTACCTGGTCGTGTGGGCTGGCCCGAAGTATCCGCACCAATTGGATGAGAAACTCGGGTATCCTCTCCATGCCACGGCGGCCGTCCCAAAAGGCTTCCAGCATTTGGAGACACTGGGCGGGGAAAAACGGACCATTGTAGGTGCGTTCGTCCCTGTTTCACCAACTCCCGTAATGCTCTACCAGTAGATGCTTGGCAGAGAAGCCTCGCATATTTCAGCAGGCAATCCCAGGGCATTGCCGCCCACCCTTTTCAGCGACTAAAAACCCAGCGACCAAATCTAATCTCGGAGGACTTTTCTCATGCCCCATCTCAGCGCGCCCACGCGTTTGTTCGGCTGCCTCGTTTCCGCCGCCGCCCTGGCCCTCACGTTTGGCGGCTGCGCCAACAAGTCGTCCGGCGGCGGGGGCGACGCGGCCTCCGGCAACATCGTGATCGGTGAGTACGGCTCCATGACCGGCGCGCAGGCGACCTTCGGGACAGCGACCGACAATGGCATCCAGCTCGCGGTTTCCCAGGTCAACGCGGCAGGTGGCATTGACGGGCACAAGGTCGTGGTCGGCTCGACCGGCAAGCCGGAGGACGACCAGGGCCAGCCGGACGGGGCGCTGACGGCGGTGAAGAAGTTGATCACGCAGGACAAGGCTGTCGCCATCCTGGGCGAGGTGGCTTCGAAGAACTCCATCGCCGCCGCACCGTTTTGTAATGCCAACAAGGTGCCGATGATCTCGCCCTCGTCCACCAACCCAAAGGTGACTCAGACCGGGCCATATATCTTCCGCGTCTGCTTCATTGACCCGTTCCAGGGGACGGTCGGGGCCAAGTTCGCCACCGGCACACTGCACGCGAAGACGGCGGCGGTGCTGTACGATAAGACCAGCGACTACAGTAACGGGCTTCAGGACTTCTTCCAGAAGGCGTTCGTCGCCCAGGGCGGTAAGGTGGTGAGCGTCAGCACTTATCAGGCGGGCGACCCCGATTTCCGGTCCGCCCTGACCACGATCCGGGCCTCAAACCCGGATGTCCTGTATGTGCCGGGCTACTACAACGATATCGGCACCATCGCCCGCCAGGCGCGTGAGATCGGTATCAAGGCGCCGCTGGTCGGCGGCGACGGCTGGGAGTCGCCTTCGCTCTTGAAGGGCGCGGGCGGGGCGCTGGAAGGCTCCTACTTCACGGACCACAGCGCGCTGGACCCCAAAGATCCCATCGTCAAAAAGTTCATTGACACTTACAAGGCCGCCTACAGCGGCCAAAGCCCGGACGCCCTAGCCGGGGCGGGCTATGACGCTGCGGGCGTCCTGTTCGCCGCCTTCAAGGCCGCCGGCAAGCCGGACGGCGGCGACTATAACTCGGACGCTTATCGGGCCAAGCTGCGGGACGCGATCGCGGCGACAAAGGGGTACAAAGGGGCGACCGGGGAGATCAGCCTGGACGCCGACCGGAACGCCAAGAAGTCCGCCGTCGTTTTGCAGATCAAGGGCGACACTTATAAGAACGTCGTCGCCACGTTCCAGCCGTAACCGTAGTCGCTTTAACCTATGCACGACCTTTCACAACAGCTCCTGATCGCCTTGCAGCTCGGCAGCATCTATGCCTTGATCGCCCTGGGATACACGATGGTATACGGCGTCCTCAAGCTCATCAACTTCGCGCACGGCGACGTTTACATGGTGGGCGCCTATGCGGGCCTGGGGGCCGCCAACATCGGCATGGCGACCGTGCTGGGCGGCAGCATGGCCGCCTTCCTGCACACGGCGACCTTGGTGCCCTCGTGGCTGGGCGCGATTTTGGTCCTGCTGGCGGCCATGCTGCTCTGCGCGCTGCTGGGGCTTGTGATCGAGCAGGCGGCTTACCGGCCACTGCGGACGCGGGCGTGGATCGCGCCGGCCGTATTCCTGGGCGCGGCGGTCGGCTACGTCGCCTACGAGATCGCGCTGAACTCGGACCGGACGCCGGCCTCGTCGGTCGCGATCGGGGTCATCGCCTGGGCCGCACTCGCCGCCCTGCTGTTTACGACGCAGAAGCGGCGGACGACGGGCAGCGCTTCGCGATTGACCGCCCTGATCACGGCCATCGGGGTCTCGCTGTTCATCGAGAACTTCGGCGTCTTGAAGCAGGTCTTCTCGTCGGAGCCGCGTTTCTTCCCACCGCTCGTTGCTCTGTCGCCGGCCGTGGAGAACGCCTTGATCTTCGGCGTCTCGCTGACATTGATGGTCGCGCTGACGTTCATCGTGACGCGGACGCGCGTCGGCAAGGCCATCCGGGCGGTCTCATTCGATGCGGACGCCGCCGCGCTGATGGGGATCAACACGGACCGCGTGATCGCGTTCACCTTCATGCTGGGCGCGGCCCTGGCGGGGGCGGCGGGCGTGCTGGTGTTCGGCCTCCAGCACACGCACTTCGACCCCTATGTCGGCATTTTGTACGGCTTGAAGGCGTTCGTCGCCGCCGTGCTGGGCGGCATCGGCAACATCCCCGGCGCCGTGCTGGGCGGGATCATCATGGGGCTCGCTGAGACTCTGGTGGTGGCGTATGGCCCGCGCATCGGCATTGACAGTGCCTACCGGGACGCCGTGGCCTTCCTGCTGCTGATCGTGATCCTGCTGTTCCGCCCGGCGGGGCTGCTGGGCACGTTCGCCCCGGAGAAGGTTTGATGGCCGTTACTTACCCCGCCCCATCCCCCAAAGCCGCCGCTGCTCCTGGGTCCCGCCCGCTCTGGGTGCGGCTGGGGAGCGTCGTCCTGCTTGTCGCCCTGCTGCTGCTGGTGGACCACTTCATGTACCGGCCATCGCGGGTTGCTTACGACCAGTACAAAGAAGACATTCTCGTCCGGTGCGGTCTGGCGATCATTCTGGCGGTCTCGCTGAACATCGTCAACGGGTTCACAGGGCAGTTCTCGCTGGGACATATCGGGTTCTATATGGTCGGGGCCTATGTCGGGGCGGCGCTCTCGACCTATGGGCACGCGCACTTGTTCCCGTCCCTGCCGACGGACGGCTCGCCGGTGGGGATCGCCCAGGGGGCGGTCCCCGTGCTGGCGACGAGTCTGGCAGGGGGCCTGGCGGCGGCGGCAATCGGGTTCCTCGTCGGACTGCCCTCGCTGCGGCTGCGCGGGGACTACCTCGCCATTATCACCTTGGGATTCGCACAGATCATCCTGGTCATCATCCGCAACATCAAGGCCGTGGACGGCGCGACGGCCTTCACAGGCCTGCCGGTGGCGAGCCAGAACCAGGCGCTGGCGCAGGTCGCGACGCCGCATATGACGAACCTGTTCTGGGTGTTCCTGGTGGCCGCCTTGGTGCTGTGGGTGGCCTACAGCCTGCGCTTCTCGGTCCACGGGCTGGCGTTCCTGGCCGTGCGTGAGGACGAGATCGCGGCCGAGGCGATGGGGATCAACACGACACGGTACAAGGTGCTGGCGTTCGTGCTGAGCGCCTTCTTCACGGGCGTCGCGGGGGCGATGTTCGCGCACTATCAATCGTCGCTGTCCAACGAGTCGTTCCGGTTCGAGCGCTCCATTGACACAGTCGTGATGGTGGTGCTGGGGGGACTGGGCAGCATCAGCGGCGTGGCGATCGCGGCCGTGCTGCTGACGATCCTGCCGGAAGCTTTGCGGCCAGTCGCCGAGTACCGGCTGGTGGTCTACCCGCTGCTGCTCGTGGTTCTGATGCTGACCCGGCCGCAGGGGATCTTCGGGCGCGAGGAGATCGGGCGGGCGTGGCTGGCAGGGCAAGTGGGGGCCGTGCGCGGCTGGTTCACGCGCCGCACCGTGCCGGCGCCCGCACTGGAAACGGGGCGCGACGTGATGACGACGACGCGGGACCGGGACGACGTGGATATCTGAGAGTGTGTATAAAAACTCTATCCCGGCGGTTGAAACCGCGGCAACAAGTTCGCAAAACCGGCCTTCGCCGGTTCAGACAGCCATTCGGAATGGGTCCCAGTCTGCGAAGGCAGACTTCGTGCTTTTGTTGCCGCGATTTCAATCGCCTGGTCTGCTTTTTATACACTCTCTGAAGCAACGCGGGCGGAGAGGAAGGCGTGAGGAATTACGCCCCGACGCCGTCAACCTATTTCGCGGCCCTCTCACACGATGGACCGCTCCCCTATTGCCTCCCCGACAGCCTCCTCGCAGGTCAATCTTTTTCCCTCTTCCACTTGTGCCGTGTAGGCCGCTTCACCGAGTTCGGGGCGGAGGCGGGCAGCTAGACGCGCCGTTTCTGCGGCCTCAGCTGGGGTGGACACGGCACTTAAAGCGCCCGCGAGGGCGGCGGACGCGCCAAGGAGGCGGGCGGCCAGGGGCGCGTATCCCAAGGCGAGCGCGCAGGCGGCGCATTCTTCCAGTGTCACCGTGATTTGCCGCGTGTCGCCCTGCTTGTGGTGCAGGGCCAGACTCTCGGCGAGGCAGATTCGCGCTTCTTCGAGCTGACCGAGGTGTCGGGCGAGGCGGGCGAGGCCGCGCAGGGCGACGGCGGTGTCGCCTTCTTCACCGGTCTCGCGGGAGACGGCGAGGCTTTCGGCGAAGAGTGCGCGGGCGGTGTCGTGTTCCCCCCGGTCCAGGGCGGCGAGGGCGAGACTGACCTGGACGAGTCCAAGGGGGCCGCTGCCGAGGGCGCGGCAGAGGGCGAGGCTGCGCTCGAAACACTGCTGCGCTCGGGCGGCTTCGCCCAGGGCGCGCTCGATCTCGCCCTGGTTATAGAGGGCGAAGGCGAGGTTGCGGTGGTCTCCGCCAGCCTCGTGGATGCGGACGGCAGCGGCGTACAGAGTGCGCGCCTGGGCGTAGTCCCCTTGCCAGTTCGCGATGATCGCCAGGCCCTCGAGTGAGGGAGCGCTGTGGTGGCCGCCGTCGCCTTCCAGGGCGCGCGCCTGCGTCAGCGCCAAGGTGAAGTTCAGCTTGGCCTGCTCGTAGTGGCCCTGATAAAGCAGGGCATTCGCCAGCATCTGCCGCGACTTCAGGGGGCCGACCGGGTCGCCGGGGTCCCAGCAGCGCAGGGTGGCCTCGCTGTACGTCTGGGTGGCCGGGTAGTCGCCCTGCCGGTAGGCGAGGAAGCTTGCGCCGTGGAGGGCGGCGGTGCGTAGGGCGGGCGGGGTATCCGCGCCACGTTCCAGGGCCGCGCGGAGGCGCCCGCCGCCTTCGCGCAGATAGCCGCGCATGGCCCAGAACTGCGTCAGGGCGGCGGCGAGGCGAAGCTCGGTGCCCTCAGTGTCCGTGCCGGCATGGGCGGTGTCATGGGCGGTGTCATGGGCGGTGTCATGGGCGGTGTCATGGGCGGTGTCATGGGCGGTGTCATGGGCGGTGTCATGGGCGGCCCGCAAGTTGTCTTCGTCGGCGCTCAGGCGCTCCAGCCACTGGTCCTGGTG
>JANOOM010000193.1:0-1548 GCA_031421335.1 Armatimonadota bacterium | reverse complement strand
AGATGATCCAGGTGCTGTTGCCCGATTGAATTTACACCCAAGCGGGGATAATTAGCAATGACTAAAGCGGTGTTTTATGGGGCTTCCACGGCCGAGGGGACCGGCGCCTCGTCGCCGGACAAACGGTTCAGTACGCTGGTCTGCGCGGCGCTGGGGTGGGAGGAGATCAACCTCGGCATCGGCGGGACGACCATGACGGGGCGGGACGACAAGGGCATGATCGTGGACGAGGAGAGCGGCATCGGGCGCGTCCCGGACGTCCTTCATGCCGCCCCGGACGTCATCGTGATCTTGTACGGGGCCAACGACTTCGGGACGAACAAACCCCTGGGGGACGCGCAGAAGTTCCAGCAGGGAACATTCTTCTGGGACTATGACACGGTGCTGCGCGGATTGATCGAGAACCTGCCGGACACGCGGGTCGCCCTCAGCACGCTGGTCTATCGGGGGGACGCCGAGACGCCGAACGCTCTGGGTTTGGTCCTGGAAGATTATAACGGCGTGGTCCGGCACCTCGCGGACCGCTATGGCCTGAAGATAGCCGACTCGTGGGCACACTCCGGCGTCAACGCCGGCAACTTCGCCGAGATGAGCGCCGACGAGGCGCACTTGAACGATGCGGGCCACCAGCGATTGGCGGCCTTTTTAATCGAGTGTTTGCAGCTAGACCGCTGCGATTAGAAAGCATCAAGTGATGCGCGTAGAGAATATCCCGGACCAGTACTTCCGGAGGCAGGACGAGTCTTCGGACTTTCAGTTTTATCAATCGCCGCGCCTCGTGGCACACATTGATGACAAGGCCATCGCCGCATTGGGCGAGTTCTTCCGGCCCTCTATCCCGGACGGCGCGGACGTGCTGGATCTGATGTCGGCGTATCTGACGCACCTACCGCCGGACGTCCGCGCCCACTGTCGTCGTGTGGTTGGACTGGGCATGAACGGGGTGGAGATGGCGGCGAACGCCCAGCTCACCGACCACGTCGTCCACAGCCTCAACGACGACCCCACCCTGCCCTACGCCGACGAGTCCTTTGACGCGGCGCTTTGCACGGTCAGCGTTCAGTATCTGCTGCATCCGGTCGAGGTCTTCGCCGAGGTCCGGCGCGTGCTGCGACCTGGCGGCCGGTTCATCGTGTCGTTTTCCAACCGCTGCTTCTCCACCAAGGCGACTCAGCTCTGGCTGGAGACGGACGACAGCCAGCATGTGGCTCTGGTGGGGCTGTACTTCAAGCAGAGCGGCGGGTGGGAGGAGGTCGAGGGGCGGGACGTCAGCCCCCAGCCGGGCCGCTCCGACCCGCTGTATGTGGTGACGGGACGGAGAACCCACCCCGGCGCAAGCGCCAACCCTCCCGAAACGGGAGGGTTGGGGTGAGAGGATGATTGGGGGGCGATGTGGTTAATCGCGCCGTTCAGGCTGCCGCCCCGTCTTGGCTGCCGCCCCGTCTTGGCTGCCGCCCCGTCTTGGCCGCCGCCCCGTCTTGGCCGCCGCCCCGTCTTGGCCGCCGCCCCGTCTTGGCCGCCGCCCCGTCTTGGCCGCCGCCCCGTCTT
>JANOOM010000192.1:0-1568 GCA_031421335.1 Armatimonadota bacterium | reverse complement strand
GCCAGCGGCGGCGGCCGCGCCCGCGATGGCGGCAGGCAACTGCCAGTTCGGCGGCGGGCAAGGGAAGGACGGAACAGGAGCCGCCCCCACGCGGACGGCGTCAGTCTGCCCGGCGATCGGCTCGTCGCCCGGACACGCCCGCGCCGGCCCAACGGCCGCGTCCAGATACGCTTCCATGCGATCGCGTGCGGCGACAGCCTTTTGGAGGTCGGCGACGGTCCGGCCCCGGCAGGCGACGTGCCGAGCGCCGTAGGGGATGCGCCGCGACAGGAAATACTCCACGACTCGGTCTTCGTCCCCAGGCCCCGGCCACTCTTCGCAGTGCGAGTAGATGGCGCCGAGGGCTTCCAAGGACTCCGTGACCGCCGCCATGACGAGGTCTTCGTCGGGGCCGTCATGGTCGGTACCGAAAGCCAGCAGGGAGGGCGAACCGTTCGGGTCCTGGGTGTCGGCCGGAGGGATGATGACCCAGCGCGCGAAGTGGATGGTGGGAAACCGCGCGAACTGGATGTGGGTGTTCCCCTCGATGTCCCTCCCGATCTCCGTCAGGAGGTCTCTCAAGGCGGACTCGCTCCCGCGCAGGACTGGCGCAATGATGGTCATGCTTCGTTGCTCAGGGTGCATGGCAGTGACTCCTCGTGGATTTTGTTCCTGGGTAGTGCTGATGCAAGAATTGCCGGATTATTTCCGTGTTCCCACGCTTTATTCCTTCTTTTTCGGCAGACAGCAGCCAGTTTTTCTGTTACAATGGTCTCACGGGAGAAACCGCAACATGGCAGCAGCATCTTCTCGGCTTGAACTCGGGCAGGAGTACCAGCCGCCGGGCGAGGCGGACGACATCGTCCGGGTGGTCGCGGCCCTGCGCGGCCAGTTCGAGTACGACTTTCCGCCCGGCTGCCCCGGCCCCGTCCGCCGCGACCAGCACCCCAAAGCACACGGCTGCGCGCGGGCCGTGTTCACGGTTTTGGACGGCCTGCCGGAGGATCTGTGTCACGGCCTCTTCCGCTCTCCGCGCTCCTACGATGCCTGGGTCCGGTTTTCGTCCAGCTCGCCGCTGATGACCCCGGACACCAAGCGGGATGCACACGGCATGGCGATCAAGCTGCTGGGGGTCCACGGCCCCAAGGTGCTGGACGACGAGCGAGACGCCCAGACGCAGGACTTCGTCCTGGCGAACAGCGACGCCTTCTTCGTCCGCAGCGCGAAGGACTATGCCGAGTTCGCGCGGGCGCTCACCGGCGGCAGGCTGCTGTCATTCTTTTTCGGGCTGAACCCGCTACGCTGCCGCCTGCACGAGATGTCTAACATGCTGACCGCCGTCGGCAAGCGCATCCGCAACCCGCTCCAGATCCGCTACTGGAGCCAGACGCCCTACCGCCTGGGCACCGGCGCCGTTAAATACTCCGCCCGCCCCACTTCTGACGTTCGGGACCCGGCGCCGGACGCGCCGGGTCCTGACTTCCTGAAGCAAGCACTGACGACCACACTGCTCCGAGAGGAAGTGGTCTTCGACTTCCTGGTGCAAACGCAGGTGGACCCGGTGCGGATGCCGGTCGAGGACCCCACCG
>JANOOM010000191.1:0-7319 GCA_031421335.1 Armatimonadota bacterium | reverse complement strand
GCCCGCCCCGAACACGCTGCCTTGAAGGCCGTCGTCAAGAGCAAGTACAAGAACGTGCTGGGGCTGTCGGCGAGCTAGATAATGGGCTACAAGCGAGACAAAAAGAAGTCACTTCAAGATGAGGCTGAGTGGAAGCAGTGGCGTAAGGATTATGATGATTTAGTGACAGTCTCCGGGGTGCCGGAACTAGTCGTCGCTGATGCGGATCACTGGTATGATTTTCTTGATAACGATCATTGATGATTGCCTTACCGTCACCTGAAGCCAGTTAGAGTGGTGCTGAATGACAGCCGTTTATCCCGGCAGCTTTGACCCAGTGACCAGTGGGCACTTCGACATCATCGTCCGCGCGGCGGCGATGTTCGACACGCTCACGGTTCTGGTGGCCGCGAACTCTGCCAAGTCGCCGCTGTTCACGGCGGAAGAGCGGGTCGCCCTGCTGCGCGAGTCCTGCGCCGCCCTGCCCAACGTGCAGGTCGAGATCCTGCCGACGACCCTGCTGGTTGAATATGTCGCGAAGAACGGCGCTCGGGTCATCGTCAAGGGCCTGCGGGCGGTCTCGGACTTCGAGTATGAGTTCCAGATGGCGTTGCTCAACCGGCACCTGGAGCCGGCCGTCGAGACCATTTTTCTGATGACGGCGGCGGAACACTCGTACCTGTCGTCGAGCATCGTGAAGGAGATCGCGCAGCTCGGCGGCGACATCGCCGGCCTGGTGCCCGAGGCTGTCCGGCTCGCGCTCGAAAAAAAACTTGGCCGGTAAGGGCCGATTGCGGACAACCGACACCGAAACCTTACCAATAAACTCAAAGACACACGGCCCGATTGAGGGGGATACAATGGACATCATCAAGCTGCTGAACGAGCTGGAACGGCTGATTGAGGGGCAGAAGACTTTTGTCGGCTTCACCTTCGACTTCCACTCCGACGACTATCTGGACATCACCAACAAGATTCGGGCTTCGCTGCCTGAAGAAGTCAAACGCGCCAGCCGCCTCACGGCCGAAAGCGACAAGATCGTGGACGGGGCGCGCGAGGCCGCCGAGCAGACCCTGGAAGACGCCACTGTGGAGGCCGATGAGATCGTCCGCGAGTCGCGCATCAACGCCGAGCGGATGCTGCGCGACTCGGAGTCCGAGGCCAACAAGCGCACGCTGTCCGCCGAGGCGAACGCCAAGCAGAGCGTCGAGGACGCCCGCCAGCGGGCCGAGAAGATGCTCGCCGACGCCCATCAGCAGTCGGAGATGATGGTCAGCCAGAGCGAGGTCGTTCGGCTCGCAACCGCCCAGGCCCGTGAGATCGTCGCCGCTGCTGAGTACGAGACCCAGTCCCTGCGATACGGGGCGGACGAGTACGCGCACGGCGTCATGACCGATCTGGAGAAGCAGGTCGGCGAGCTAATGGCGACCATCCAGCGCGGGCGCGTGAAGCTCGACCAGCGCGTCGCTGTCGCCAGCCCGACCCTGAACGGGAGCGCAAACGGCAATGGGCGCGCGCCGGAAATGGCGCCGCGCCGCTAAGCGACTTCCCTGGCGGCTTGATTTTTCCGGTTTTTGTGGTAAAATAGGAGGCGGCTTTGGCCGTCTTGTGTTCCGCGCATGCATTCGCCTGCGCCGAAAAGAAACGGTCCGGAGGAAGAGCCGGAAGAGTGTAAGCCGCCATGTTGCGATATGACCTGACCGAACTGCTGCGGACCCCTGGGATGCGGCAAGTCTATGAGATCCACGAAGCCCCCTACACCGACGAGGACGTGGAATATGTCGCCCCGGTCGTCGGCCGCGTCGCCGTCACCAATACGGGGACGATGATCCTGGTGCGCGGGCCGATTGATACCGTGATCGCGCTCGAATGCAGCCGGTGCCTCGACCCGGTTCGTGCCCCGATCCACGCAGACCTGGAAGAAGAATTCGACCTGAACGGCGTCGAAGAAGGTGTCCGCCACGACAAAGACGTGCAGGTCGTTGAAGATGAGGTCGGCCGCGTGTTTGAGGGCAAGACGCTCCAACTCGACGTGCTCATCCGGCAGGCCGCCCTGCTGAACGCGCCGCTCCAGCCGCTCTGCCGCGAGAGCTGTCCGGGCATCCCCGTGCAGGAGACGTCGGACCCGGACGAGGAAGCGGTGAAGAACTCGCCTTTCCACGCACTCGGTCAGCTGTTGAAAGAATAATTTTCGTCCCGAGATTTTCGTACTGAGGAGACCGTTCCATGCCACTGCCGAAGCGACGCCATTCCAACCAGCGCACCCGCAAGCGCCGCACCCATTATAAGCTCACCCCGCCGACCCTGGCCCGGACCAGCGTCTGCCCCATCGCCTCCCAGCGCGGCGGCTGCCCCGTTTTTCAGTACCGCTTGGACCACCATGCTTGTCCTGAGTGCGGCTTCTACGACGGCAAACAGGCGGTCGTGATCAAAGAAAAAGCGACCGCCGCAGAGTAAATCATGCCCATGAAGATCGCGGTTGACGCGATGGGCGGCGACCACGCGCCCGCCGAAGTGATCAAAGGGGCGCTCCAAGTGGCGCGCGAGGCGGGCGGCGTCCAGATCGTCCTCGTCGGCGATGAGGACGCCATCCGTACCGTGCTGGATTTCCAGGAGGACGTTCCGGACAGTATCACCGTCCGCCACGCCTCCCAGGCGGTCGCCATGGGGGAGCACCCCGTCCAGGCGACGCGCCGCAAGCGGGACTCTTCGCTGGTCGTTGCAGGCATGATGGTCAGGAACGGCGAGGCCGACGCGACTTTTAGCGCCGGCAACACCGGGGCGGCCATGGCGATCGCGACGCTCGACATCGGGCGCATTCCCGGTATTGAGCGCCCTGCTATCGGCACCAACATCCCAACGATCCAGGGCCGCGCCCTGCTGCTGGATGCGGGCGCGAATGTGGATTGCTCCCCGCGCAACCTGCTCCAATTCGCCTTGCTTGGGGCCATCTACGCCGAGCGTGTCTTGAAGGTCTCCAACCCGAAGATCGGCCTGCTCAACATCGGCGCGGAAGAAGGCAAAGGGAACGACCTGACGAAAGAAGCGTACCGTCTTCTGAAAGCCACCTCGCTCAACTTTTACGGCAACGTCGAGGGCAAAGACGTCTTTGAGCACGCCGTTGACGTGGTCATCTGTGACGGCTTTGCCGGAAACGTGCTTATCAAGAGCGGCGAAGGCATGGCTGAAATGGTCTTTGACCTGATGCAGCGCGAGATAGACGCAGATCCGGACGCCGCGGCATCACTGGAAGCCTTCGCCCCGATCTTCCGCCGCGTGACCCAGCGCGTCCACTACTCCGAGTTTGGCGGCGCTCCCCTCCTTGGTGTCAACGGAGCCTCGTTCATCGCGCACGGCCGTTCCAACGCCAAGGCTATCTCCGGTGGCCTCCGCACCGCCATCACGGCGGCCGGCAGTGGCTACCTCCAGGCCATCCGCGAGGCGCTCCCCGGTTTCGAGAGCAAGGCTGACAAGGCATGACTCAGACGGTCGCCCTGCGCCATGCCGGCATCCTCGGCACCGGCTCTTTTGTGCCGCCTAAAGTCGTTACCAACGATGACCTGGCGGCGCGCATGGATACCACTGACGATTGGATCGCCAGTCGCACTGGAATCCGCGCCCGCTGCCTCGTCGAGCCGGGCGTTCTGACCTCAGACCTCGCCGTCGCTGCCGCCCGGAACGCCTTGGAGGCCGCCGGCCTGACCGCTTCCGACCTAGACTTGATCATCGTCGCCAGCTCCACGCCCGACTATCCCGGCTCCTTCCCCTCGACGGCCGCGGTCGTTCAAACGAAGCTCGGCGCGACGAATGCCGCTGCTTTTGACCTCGGCGCGGTCTGCTCCGGCTTCGCCTACGCGCTCCATGTCGCCGCCCAGATGGTCGCAACGGGTGCTAACCGGCACGTCCTCGTTATCGGGGCTGAGACCTTCTCGCGCATCTTGAACTGGGACGACCGCGCCACCGCCGTCTTGTTCGGCGACGGGGCCGGCGCGGTCATCGTTGGCCAGGTGGAAGAAGGCGGCTATCTCGGTGGCCTCTTGGGGGCCGACGGGGCGGGCGGCGAGCTGCTGTGCATCACGCGCAGCGGGGAGTGTCCCGGCACCATCTACCAGAATGGCCGTGAGGTCTACAAGTTCGCCGTGCAGATCATGGGCGAGACCGCCCTCAAGGCCGTCGCGTCTGTGGGCCTGACGGCCTCAGATATTGACCTGCTGGTCCCGCACCAGGCCAACATCCGCATCATCGAAAAGGCCGCCGAACGGATGGGGCTGCCGCGCGAGAAGGTCGTCGTCAACCTGGACCGCTACGGCAACACGTCCGCCGCCTCCATCCCGCTCGCCCTGGACGAGGCTGTCCGGGCGGGGCGCGTCGCACCGGGCAGCCTGGTCGTCCTGGTCGGTTTCGGCGCGGGGCTGACCTGGGGCGCGAACGTCATCCGCTGGGGCAAGTAGAAAATGTCCATCCGCCGCCACGATTTTGAGGCACAGTTGCGGTTTCTACCGCCGGAAGTAGGCAGTCGCCGGACGCCAATCGGACAGGGCTACCACGGCGACTTCCGCTATCTAGACGATCCTGCCGGGACGGCCTGGATGATTCATCCTCACGAGCTTATTACGGAAGCCGGTGATCTGCTCCCCGAGGACGCGAGGGTCATGGGAAAAGTGTTCGCACGAATGCATGTGCTCTCAGACCACTACTGCGTCACAGAACACTGCTCCCGTATCAAGGTTGGCACGCAGTTCCAAGTGGTGGAAGGTAATCATGTTGTGGCTGAAGGCGTTGTCGCAAAACTGGTAGGTCTACACGATGCCTAAAATCGCTTATATCTTCCCCGGTCAGGGGTCACAGGCCGTCGGCATGGGGCAAAACCTGTGTACGCACTCCCCCGCCGCCCAGGCCGTCTTTGATGAGGCCGATTCGCTTGTCGGCATGAAGCTGAGTACCCTCTGTTTCTACGGGCCGGAAGAGTCGCTGCGGCAGACCATCCACACGCAGCCCGCGCTTTTCGTCATGTCGGTCGCCGTCCTGCGCGCTTTGCAAGAGGCTGGGGCGCCACCGCCCGAGGCCGTCGCCGGGCATTCCGTGGGCGAGTATGCCGCCCTCTTCGCGGCGGGTGCCTTCGATTTCGAGACTGGCCTGCGGTTGGTCGAGCGCCGGGCGCAGGAAATGCACCGCGCGACGCTTTCCCGCCCCGGTGTCATGGCCGCCGTCCTGGGCCTGACCGGAGCGCAAGTAGCGGCAGCCTGCTCGGAGGCCGAGGCCACCGGGGCGGGCGCTGTCCAGCCTGCGAACTTCAACGGCGGCGGGCAGGTGGTGATCTCGGGCAGCCCCGAGGGCGTTGCGCGCGCCTCGGAAATTGCGAAAACGAACGGTGCCAGGCGTGTTCTGCCGCTCGCTGTTTCCGGCGCGTTCCATTCGCCGCTCATGGCGCCCGCTGTGGAGGCCATGGCCTATGTCCTCGCCGCCGCCGCCATTCTCGACGTCGCCCTGCCGATTGTTGCCAACCTGACGGCGGGATATGAGCAGCGCGCGGACGAGATCCGAACCAGCCTCGCCGCGCAGATTGACCACCCGGTACGCTGGGAAGAAAGCATCGAGCGGCTAGTCGCCGACGGCTTTGACTGCTTCGTCGAGGTCGGCGCGGGGACCGTCCTGGCGGGCCTGATGAAGCGGATCGCCCCGGCCGTGAAGACCTACAGCGTCGGCGACACGGCGGGCGTCAAGGCGTTCGCCGAGGCGATGGGCGCGAATAATCCGCCGCTCGGGTCTTGACAAGCCGGGGCGGTTTGGATATAGTAGAGGGCAGGGCTGGGCCAACCCCTGACGGTCCGCTGCCTCCGGCGGGCCGCGAGCCTATCATTGCAGAAGAAAATTGCAGAAGAAACAGGAATACCGAGGAGAAAAACGAGATGTCGACTTTTGATCGCGTGAAAAAAGTGGTGGTGGAACAACTGGAGGTGGCCGAAGACGAGGTCACCCCGCAGGCGTCCTTCGTGGACGACCTGGGGGCCGACTCCCTGGACGTCGTCGAGCTGGTCATGGGCCTCGAAGAAGAATTCGATGTCGAGATTCCGGACGAGGACGCCGAGAAGATCACCACGGTTCAGGAAGCGGTCAACTACATAGACGAAAAAGCTAAGTAACGCGTCCTTGCGACGGCCCGCTGCACCGAGCGGCGGGCCTTCGTTCTTTTTATCTTTTTTGATCTTATCCTAATGGTGACTATGGCGAACGAGCGAAGAGTAGTGCTGACCGGGCTTGGGGCGGTGACGCCGCTCGGCATCGGCGTTGAGAAATACTGGCAGGGCCTGCTGGCCGGCCGGAGCGGCGTCAGCCGCGTGGACGGCTTTGACTGCTCCGCCATCGCCACCCGCGTCGCCGCCCATGTCCGGGACTTCCGCCCCGAAGACTACATGGAGCGGAAGGAAGCCAAGCGCATGGACCGCTTCGCCCAGTTTGCCGCCGCCGCCGCCAAGATGGCCGTGGCCGACGCCGAGCTGCCCATCAACGACGAGACGCGCGCCCGCGTCGGCGTCTTCATCGGTAGCGGCATTGGCGGCATCGCTACCTTCGAAGAGCAGCACAGCAAGCTGATCGAGGGCGGTCTGGGCCGCGTTTCCCCCTTCTTCATCCCCATGATGATCGCCAACATGGGCACCGGCAACGTCGCCAAGATGCTGGGCGCGCAGGGGCCGAGTGAGACCGCCGTGACCGCCTGCGCGACCTCGACCAACTCCATCGGCGACGCCTACCTCACGATCAAGCGCGGCGAGGCCGACGCCGCGACGGCGGGCGGGTCCGAGGCTGCCATCGTCCCGATCTCCATGGCCGGCTTTTCCAACATGAGGGCCATGACGACACGCAACGACGACCCTGAACACGCCTCCCGCCCCTTCGATGTGGGCCGCGACGGCTTCATCCTCGGCGAAGGCAGCGGCATCGTCGTCCTCGAAGACTTAGACACTGCCCGCGCGCGCGGCGCGAAGATCTACGCCGAAGTCATCGGCTACGGCATGAGCAACGACGCCTACGACATGGTCCATCCCGCGCCTGAAGGCGCCGGCGCCGCCCGCTCTATGACGGCCGCCCTGAAGAGCGCCCGGATCGCGCCCGAGGCCGTCGGGTACATCAACGCCCACGGCACCAGCACGCCCGCTGGGGACGAGCTGGAAGTCCAGGCCATCAAGACTGTCTTCGGCGCCCACGCCTATAAGCTGGCCGTCTCCTCCACCAAGTCCATGACCGGACATTTGCTCGGCGCGGCCGACGCCGCGACGGCGGGCGGGTCCGAGGCTGCCATCGTCCCGATCTCCATGGCCGGCTTTTCCAACATGAGGGCC
>JANOOM010000190.1:0-5199 GCA_031421335.1 Armatimonadota bacterium | reverse complement strand
GGACGTGCCAGAGTAAAATGGGACGTGCCAGAGCAAGCTGTGTATATTCTCGACACTGACACTTACTCCAATGTTTTGCGCGGCGATGGACCAACAAGGCGTCATGTCTCACTCGTGCCGCGTGGTTCGATATATCTCTGCGCCATCACACCTGAGGAGATGCTTCGGGGACGTCTCGACTTCATCAACCAACTTCGCACCCGTAAAGAGACCCAACTTCCGTTCGCATATGATCTTCTTCTGGACATCATTCGGGACCTCAGTCGCATGTCCATTCTGCGGTATGATGAGGAAGCCGACAAGATTTTTCAGGCATTGCCTGCCTCAGTCAAGCGCGCCGGCTCCCAGGATTGTCGCATCGCCGCGACTGCAATAGCAAATGGCTTCACGGTCATCACCAGCAACACAGCCCACTTCTCCAAGATTACCACTGAATATGAGGACTGGAGCCTGTAATTAGGCCGTCGCCTCCTCATAAGCTGCCCTCGCCGACATCTTCAGATGCCATTCATGCCATTCGGAGAGCGCATCATAGTCAAAGAACTTGACCACGCTGCTCCCCGCTGGCTCTTCCCCACCCGTCTGAGCCAGGCGCTGGCCCTGTTCGAGACGTTGCGCGGCGGTTGAGACTGTGGACACTCCCAACGAGAGCCTGCCCTATAACCCCGTCCTATCTGTGTAGGGGCGCGATTTATCGCGCCCTCTTTCCTCTTCCCGCCCTTCTTTTTCAAGACCGTCGCCGCCATATGCAAGCGCCTACAATCAGGACAGCGCAAGCGCTTCCTCATAGGCCGCGCTTGCCGACAGCTTGGAATGCCACTCGGAGAGCGTGTCATAGTCGAGGAACTTGACCGCGCCATGGATGGGCGCGAACGCGGCGGCGCCCACCTTCTTCACGAACTCCCCCTTCCGCGCTTCGTCCGCCACGATCCAGAACTCGACCCGGAAGTCCTGGAACTCGACATACTTCAGCAGGGAATTGTAGATGTCGGTGGAGTGCTCCACTTCAAAGAGAGCCTGCGGGAAACGGCGGGCGTTGAACCAGGAGACGTCCACCGTCTTGGCCCGCCCCATGATCTCGCTGAACGTGAAGTCATAGGACTTTGGTAGCGTGGCGACCTCGGACAGCTTGCGCGTCAGGAACAACTTGTTCTTGTCCTGCGCGGGGACAGCGGTCTCGTAGTGCTTCAAGTTGCCGATCTCGACCAGCAGCCCCTGGTAGTAGCTGTGGCTATATTCCTCGACTTTCTCCGGCGCGGCGTACTGTGGCAAGGCCAGTTGAAGCCCGAGCGCGTCCCGCTGCGCTTCTAGTCCCCACAAACCTGGTCGGATGCGGAAGATGCCGGGCGTCTTCTGCACGATGCGGCGGATGCTGGCGAAGGGCGTCAGAGAGCTACACTGCCATTCCGGCATCTTAGTGACGACGTGGTATAAATGCCCCAGTGTGGCAAAACCCCCATTTTGCACCATCGCCAATTGCACGACTTCATGCTGCTTCATAGAGAGCAGTTAGATCAAGTCGTTCAGCTTTCCTGCTTTTGCTACTTGTTCAACCCAAGCAAGATGTTAACGAAATGCTTAGTGGCGTAGAAGGCATAAGTGGAACTGTTCTTCTGGCCTTTGGTGCGTAGCTGAGGACGCTGTCGAGGCCGGGGACGGGGGTCAGCAGGGCGGCGGGGTCAGGCAAGGGTCGGATCCCTCTCAGGGTGAAGGCGATCCGATCCTACCCGATCCGTTGGGGCGAGATCAAGGGGTGCGGCATTTTTGGTTCTTCCTTTACGCTATTTTGACGCTAATCTTCGGAAGCTTCGTATTCAGGCTTTTTGCGGCACCATGTCGGTAAGAATGTCTTGGCTCAAGGGGTTCTCCTATCGCGGCCACCGGCCCAAGACGGTTAAACGTCGGCAGGGTGGACGACTGTAATGCCGAACGGCTGAAAGCGCAGGAAGTCCTTGACGTTGAAGGTGAGGATGTGAGTGACACCGTGTGTCAGCATGACGGCAACCAGCCGCGTGTCGTGGACCTGCCGCCCGGAGACGTTCACTGCGACCACAAGGCGCAGCCATTCGTCGAAGATCGCGGGCGTGTCCGGCAGGAACGGGAAAAGCTGGCGCATGCGGCGCACCAGCCGTTCCGCGTGGGCGGGCGACAGGTCCAGGCCATTGTTAGCGGCGGGGCGTGTGGCGCTGCTCCAGAACTCCGTGTAATTTTGCGGCGACGTGTTCAGGGTTTCGCCGCTGACGCCCAGTTTGCGGAGAGCAGCGAGTGCCACCGGACGTTCAGGGTCGCCTTTATTGGCCCAGCGCAGGAGCAGATTTGAGTCTACGAGATGGGCCACTTTAGTCCCCGTACAGGCTCTCGCGCCGCATCATGTCTAGTGGGATGGGCGGCGCATCGGCAAGATCGTCTTCGGCCAGCAGGAGGCGCTCCCAGGCGGCGGGGTCGTCCCTGAGTGATGCCGGCGCGGATGAGACGGCCTCATGCGAAGGCGCGTATTGTGTGGAGGTCGCTTGCGGCCTGTCGGCCAGGGTATTGCTGCTCATGGGGTTCTCCTTGCGGTCCTTGTCCTCAGTATACCATGTCCCTACTCGCCCCGCGCGAGCTGCCGGCGCAGGCGCTTGGTGTTCAGGACGACGCTGAGGCTGCTGAACAGCATCGCCCCGGCGGCGAAGATGGGGTTCTTGATGACCCCCAAGACGGCCAGCGGGATGCAGACGGCATTGTAGAGGCAGGCCCAGAAGAGGTTCTGGCGGATGACGTTCGCCGTCTGCCGCGCGAGGGTGAACAGGTCGGCCAGGCGGCCTAGGTCGTCGCCGACGAGGGTGATGTCGGCGGCCCGGCGGGCGATCTCCGTCCCCGAGCCGAAGGCGATGCCGACATTGGCCTGGGCAAGTGCGGGGGCATCGTTGATGCCGTCGCCGGCCATGGCGACGACTTGAGTGGCCTGCGTTTCGCGGACGCGGGCGACCTTGTCGGTGGGACGCATCTGGGCGGTGGCCCGGTCCAGCCCAACAGCGCGGGCGATGGCCTGCGTGGTGGCCTCGGCATCGCCGCTGATGACTTCCAGCGTCAGGCCGGCGGCCTGGAGGGCACGGACGGCCTCGACCGCTCTGGGGCGCAGGGCATCGCCCAGTGTGATGAGGCCGCGCACCGTCCCAGCCCCCGCGCCGTAGAACAGCGCCGTCTGCGCCTGTGTTTCGGCTTCTTGGGCCTGCTGCTCCAGGAGGGGCGGGATGGGGGCGTTCAAGGCGGCGCAGAGGGCACGGTTGCCGATGAACCAGGGCTGTCCATTCACGGTCGCCGTGATGCCCTGGCCCTCGTGGCGGGCGAAGTCGGCGGCGGGCGGGAAGACAAGGCCGAGCGCGCGCGCGTGGGCGACGAGGGCGCGGGCCAGGGGGTGTTCGGAGGCATCCTCCATCGCGGCCAGGGCGGCGAGGTCGGCAGGCGTGCCGGTGAAGGTGCGAACGGCGAAGCGGCCCTCGGTCAGCGTCCCGGTCTTGTCCAGCAGCAAGTGGCGGACGCGCGGCAGGACCTGCAAGATGTCGGTATTGCCGATGAGAATGCCGCGCGCCGCCGCCGCCCCGACGCCCGATGTCACGGCCAGCAGCGTCGCCAGACCCAGGGCGCAGGGACAGGCGACGACCAGCACGGTGACAGCGCGGACGATGGTGTCGGAAGCGGAGTGGCCGGTCAGCAGCAGGACCAAAGCGGTCAAGATGGACAGGCCGACGATGGCCGGGACGAAGCGGCGCGAGATACGGTCGGCCCACTGCTCCACGGGAGACTTGGCGGCCAGGGCTTCTTCGACCAAGGCGATCATCTGGGAGAGGGTCGTCTCGGCCCCGGTCCGGGTGACTTCGACGACCAGGGGTGCGTCGGTGGCGACGGTCCCGCCGGTGACCTCATCGCCGCCCTTCTTGGCGACGGGCCGGGCCTCGCCGGACAGCAGGCTCTCGTCCACGAGGCACGATCCCTCGACCACGCGGCCGTCGCTTGGGATGCGCTCGCCGGGGCGGACGACGATGCGGTCCCCGATGCCGAGCTTCCCGAGGGCGACCAGGACTTCGCGGCCGTCGGCGGTCCGCACCAGAGCCTTCTTGGGCAGCAGGCCATATAAGAGGGCGATCGCCCCGGTCGCGTCGTGTCGCGCCCCGGCCTCAATATGTTTCCCTACCAGCACCAGGGCGATCAGCATGTCGGCGGTATCGAAGTAGACATGCACGCCCCCGCGCGACACCACCCAAAGGCTGTAAGCGAACGAGACGCTGACGCCGAGGGCGATCAAGGTCTCCATGATCGCCGCGCCCTTGCGGGCCGCCCCCCACGCCTTGACGAAGATGGGCCAGCCGGCGAACAGAACGGGCAGCGATAGCAGGAACTCGATTCGCGGCATGCGCTGGATTACGTCGGCGGGGATACCCTGGTGCGTGATGAAGTCGGCATAGAACGGGAACTGGAACATGCCGGCGTTGACGGCGAACACGGTGGCGACGACGGCGCGGATGAACAAGCTGCGGCGCGTTTTCGCCTGCGGGCTGTCTTCCATGGCGCCGTCCGCGCTGTATGGCTCGGCTGTATAACCCAGCTTACGGATCGTCGCAGCCAGCGACTCGGGGGCGACACGGGCGGGCCGGTAGACGACTTTAACGAGGTCTGAGGCGAAGTAGACGCGGCAACGCTCAACGCCCTTGAGCTGGCCGACGGCGTGCTCGATGAGCCAGGCGCAGGAGGCGCACCATAGCCCACCCACCTGGAAAGCGGCCTCGCGGGTCGTGCTGAGAGTGTCGGTGTTGCCAAGGGCTGCAATGGTCGGGGGCGTGACGGCGCGCTCTTCGGCTTCCAGCGCGCCGGGTTCTTCGGGCCGCGCGATGAGGCCCATCTGGAGGCACTGCTGGTAGAGGGTCGTCTGGGTCGGGTCCTGGCCCGCGCCGATCTGGTCACTCTCGACGAGTATCTGATAGACCTGGCGGCAGCCGCCGCAGCAGAAGACGTGCGACTGATCACCGATCTCGGCGGTGAGGGGCGCGTGGGCGGGCAGGCCGCAGAGGTCACACAGGGTTTTGATGGCAACAGCCATGGGAGGGTCTAGTTTCTAAGAACAGCACGAGAGAACAGCACGAGAGAACAGCACAAGCCGCGTTAAGACGAGTGAATGAATTCACTCGCTGGAAGGCGCTACGCGCCGAGGGGATAGGGGAC
>JANOOM010000189.1:0-2154 GCA_031421335.1 Armatimonadota bacterium | reverse complement strand
AGAATGCCCGCGCCGTCGCCCGAGTTGGCTTCGCTTCCGCAGGCGCCGCGATGGGCGAGATTTCGCAGGATGGTGAGGGCCTGACTGACGATCTCGTGAGATTTTTTACCTTTGATGTTGACGACAAATCCTGCGCCGCAGGAGTCATGCTCGAAATCCGGGTCATACAGCCCCTGCTTGGGGGGGAGGCCAGTCGGGTTCATTGCGGGGACAGTTCCTCTTCTAAATCGAAGGTCAACACGAAGGGTCGGAGCGCGGTGGGGGGAGAGCCGGCGGGGTCGCCGTGCAAGAAATCCCTCACTTGGGACGCAGATTATAGCACAGTCGCGGTCCCTATGTCAATGCCCCCCTTTGCTAATTTCGCAGCCGTCGGGGGCGTGGCAATGGCGCCGGAACGGGTAGAATATATCACATGTTTGCCCCGATCTCACTCCCCATTTTGTCGCCGGCACTGTCGCCTGTCCTGGACACATTTCGCCGGCCCCTGCGCGACCTCCGCGTCTCGGTCACGGACCGCTGCAACTTCCGCTGCACTTACTGCATGCCGAAGGAAGTCTTCGGCCGGGACTTCGCGTTCCTGCCGCCCGCACAGCTTCTGACCTTCGAGGAGATCACGCGGCTGGCGCGCGTCTTCACGGACCTCGGCGTCGAGAAGATCCGGCTGACCGGCGGCGAGCCTCTGGTGCGGCGCGACCTGGAAACGCTGATCGCAATGCTGGCAGCCTTGCCCGGCTTGCGCGATCTGACTCTGACAACGAACGGCTCCCTGCTCGCCAAAAAAGCGCAGGCATTGAAAGACGCGGGTCTGGACCGGGTCACGGTCAGCCTTGACTCGCTCGATGATGCTGTGTTCCAGTCCATGAACGACGTGGCCTTCCCCGTCGCCCGCGTGCTGGACGGTATCGCGGCGGCCCAGACGGCGGGCCTAGGGCCGATCAAAATCAACATGGTGGTGCAGCGCGGTGTCAACGAGGACAGCATCGTCCCGATGGCGCGCTACTTTCATAAAATGGGGCATGGCTCGGGCTGTGTCCTGCGCTTCATCGAGTTCATGGACGTGGGCGCGACGAACGGCTGGCAGCTCGGTGACGTCGTCCCCGCCGCCGAGATCGTCCGACGCATCAGCCTGGAACTGCCCTTGATCCCCGAGGCCCCGAACTACCCCGGCGAGGTGGCCCGGCGGTTCCGCTACGCCGACGGCGGCGGCGAGATTGGCGTTATCACATCGGTGACGCAGCCCTTCTGCGGCGACTGCTCGCGCGCCCGATTGTCCGCTGAGGGCCGCCTGTACACCTGCCTCTTCGCGGCGGGGGGCTTCGACCTGCGCGCCCTGCTGCGCGGCGAGGCGTCCGATGCCGAGGTCGCCGACAAGGTGCGCGCCCTGTGGTCGGCCCGGACGGACCGCTATTCGGAGAAGCGGACGGAGGAGACGGCGCAGCGGCCCAAAGTCGAGATGTCGCACATCGGGGGGTGAAGGGAGGGCCGAGCTTTGCGAGGGGTTGGAAACCCTCTCGCTAGGAGAAGCACCCTCTGGGTGTAGGAGAAGCCCGTTTCTACTGTTCGCAGGACGCCTCTCCTAGCGAGAGGGTTTCCAACCCCTCGCAAAGCTCGGCCACAAAGCGCGAACCTTTCCCGCACGCCGCACCGTTCTATCAGCATCTACTCTCGGGGAGGTGCCTGATGCGAGACAAAGCCAACCGCCTGACGAAGCGGGCCGGGTTCACGCTGATCGAGCTGCTGGTCGTCATTGCCATCGTGGCGGCCCTTGCCGCCATCCTATTCCCGGTCTTCGCAGCCGTGCGGGAGCGGGGCCGGCGGACGGTCTGCCAGAGCAACTTGAAGCAGATCGCGGTGGCGATGCAGCAGTATGTTCAGGACAACGGCGGGGTTTATCCGCCACTTCCCAGCGTATGGTCGCTTGCGGCCTACAGTTACACGAAGAACACTGAGGTGTTCCGCTGCCCTGACCATCCTGACGAGTTTGGGGACCAATTAGTTGTTGACCCGACAAGTGTTTCGGGCGTCTACCGCGTAGACTATACCTACGACATGCAGTGGCTGAACACGTTCCTACCGCCGTACCCAACAAAGACCATTCAGGGTGCTCGTGAGTCCATGCTGGCGAACCCGTCGAGCATCTGGCTCAACCAGGAC
>JANOOM010000188.1:0-2566 GCA_031421335.1 Armatimonadota bacterium | reverse complement strand
ACGCGCGGGTCCACCAGCGGCTTGGCGCCGTTGAGCGCCCGTCCGCAGAACATCGCCGCCGCGCCGGTCGCCAGGCCGCCGGGGAGCAGGACCATGCCGGTGGCGGTGGGGCTGAAGCCGAGCACGTTCTGGACGAACATGGGGAAGATGAAGACGCCGCCGTACAGCCCGAAACCGAGCGCGAGGAACAGGATCAGGCCCGCCGTCAGGTCCTTGTTCTTCAGGATGCGGAAATTGACGATGGGCGCCTTGTTGCGCGGTGACAGCTCCCAGGCCAGCATGGCAGCCAGGGTGATGGCGGCGAGGATGGACAGGCGGACGATTCCGGGGCTGTTGAACCAGTCGTCGCGCTTGCCTTCTTCCAGGACGTATTGCAGTGACCCCAGGCCGACGGTCAGGAGGGCGATGCCGGGGATGTCTATGGGAGGGGCTTTGCTCTGATTGGGCGCGTCATGCAGGAAGGTCACGACCAGGAAGGCGGACAAAAGACCGATGGGGACGTTCACGAAGAAGATCCAGGGCCAGTTGTAGTTGTCGGTGATGTAGCCGCCGAGGACTGGCCCCAGCGTGGGGGCCATGACGATGCCCAGGATGAATAGGGACTGGACCAAGCCCTGCTGCTCTTTGGGGAAGATCTGGCGCAGGGTGGCCTGGCCGGTCGAGAGCAGGGCCGCGCCGCCCGCCCCCTGCAAGATGCGCCACGCGATGACCTCGTTCAAGGTGCGCGAGGTGCCGCAGAAGAACGAGGCGATGATGAAGACCAGGATCGAGAAGGTCAGATAGTTCTTGCGCCCGAAGCGCTGCGAGAGCCAGGCGGTCATCGGCAGGATGATGACGTTGGCGAGGATGTACCCGGTGGAGATCCAGGCGATCTCGTCCGACGTCGCGTTGAAGTTGCCGGCCATCTGGGGCAGGGCGACGTTCACGATGGTCGTGTCCAGGACCTCCATGATGGCCGCCGTGATCAGGCCGATCAGAATGATCCAGCGGTACTTGTCCACTGTCACCGCCGCGCCCGCCCCGCCGCCGCCGCTTCCTTGCGGCTGGGGGCGGCGGTTCCTTCCGTCGAGTACCTGAGTTGCCACTTGCGCTCCCGTCTTTCTAGTCCTTGTGACGGCCGGTGCTCACATCAATGGTGGCGACGACGGACATGCCCTGGCGCAGATTGTGGATGTCGTCCAGCCGGGCGTACTTCTTGTCAGCGTTGTCTTTGGCGGCGTCCAGCTCGATGCGGACGGGAATGCGCTGGACGACCTTTGTGAAGTTACCGGTGGCATTATCCGGCGGCAGCAGGGCCTGGGTCGCCCCGGTAGCCTCGTTGATATTCTGGACGTGGCCCTTGAAGATGCGGCCGGGGAACGAGTCCACCTCGACCTCGGCGGACTCGCCGGGCTTGACGTCACGGAGCTGCGTTTCCTTGAAGTTCGCCGTGATGTAGACGTAGTCGCCCTGAGTGATGGTGACGATGGTCTGGCCGGGCGAGAGCGAGGCGCCGACGTTGACGGCCTTTTTGACGACGGTGCCGTCGGCGGGCGACGGGATGAGCGTGTCGCTGAGGGTCACCTGGGCATTGGCGAGGGCCGCCCTGGAGGAGGCTGCCTGGGCGCGGAAGGTGTTGATCTGGTCGCGGCGAACCGCGACCTGGGTTTGCCCGGCCTGGGCGCTCGAGAGGTCGGCCTGGGCGCTCGAGTCTTGGCCCAGGTTGTTGACGACGTTCGCCTGCTGGATGCCGATCTGGGACAGGTTGGCGCGGGCGATGCCCAGCCCCGCTTGTGCGACCTGGACGTTCTGGTGGAAGGCGTCGGCAGCGCGCTGCGCGGCCCGGAGCTGTGCCTGCGCCTGGGCGACGTTGGCACGGGCGGTGTTCACCTGGGACCGGGCCTGGGCCGCCGAGAACCGGGCGGAGTCGAGCTGCGACTGAGCGTTGACGCTGGCAGAGACGGCCGCATCATACTGCTGCGGTGTGACCGCCTCCTGCTTGACGAGCTGGAAGTAGCGCTGCTGGTCGGTCGCCGTCTTCGCGGCGGTCGCCAGCGCCCCGTTGATGGTGGCGGTGGCGGCATCGGCGGCGCGCTGGTCGGTGTGGACGGTCTGCTGCTGGGCGTTGACTGCGGCTCGGGCGGTCTGCACCTGGGCGTCGTACTGAGCGGCCTGCTGGCGGGCCTGCTCCACCTGGCTTTCAGCCTGGCGGACCTGGTTCAAGACCTGGTTGCGGCTCAGGACGACCTGCTGCTGGGCGCCCGCCGTTTTCGCCTGCTGGGCGCCAAGCTCGGCGCGCGCCTTGCGGATGGCGGCATCGGTGGCCTGCTGCTGGTACAAAAGGTTCTGCTGTGCCTGCGGGAGCTGGCTAAGGGCGGCCTGGTAAGAAGCCTGCGCTTGTTCGACGGCGGCGCGTGGGCCGCTGTCCTCGAGGCGGCCGATGGGTTGGCCCTTCTTGACCACGTTGCCCTCGTCCACAAGGAGCTGGATGAGGGTGCCGCTGATGATGGGGCTGACGTTGACCAGGTTGCCGGCGACGTAGGCGTCGTCGGTGCTGACGTGGTCCTGGCTGTAGTGGTAATAAGAC
>JANOOM010000187.1:0-4722 GCA_031421335.1 Armatimonadota bacterium | reverse complement strand
CAGAAGGTCATGACGAGGCACCCCAGGACCCTGCTCAATTGGCTGCTTGGACGGGCGTAACTTCTACACGACAGTAGAGCCAGAATGACAGAAAGGGCCGCAGTGTTCACGCTGCGGCCCTTTCACCGTTTCGACGCTGCCGGCGTCACTTCGGCGTCCGGCGCTGGAACAGCCGGACGCCGTAGCCCTCAAGTGAGAGTGCGGGCGGCATGCCGCCTCCTCCCACCGGAGCCGCGCCGGGCATCTCCAGGGCCGGCGTCACATCGCGCCAGCTTTCCATCCTCATCTTCCCATCAATCGTCGCCGTCACCGGCTGGTCTGCCAGGTTGATCGCTATGAGGAACTCTTCCCCCGCGCCCCGGCGAACGTAGGTCAGGAGGCGCGCGGGGGCGGAGTTCGTCAGCCACTGCGTCTCGCCCTGCTGCAAGGCCGGGTGGGCGCGGCGCAGGGCCAGGAGGCGCTGGTAGAAGCGGAAGGTCTCCGTCTGCTGCGCTCCCTCCCAGGCGATCGGCTTGTCCCCGGTGTCCCCCACCTCCATGCCGTTATAAAGCAGCGGCACGCCGTCCAAGGTCAGCATCAGGGCGGAGGCGGCCAGCGCCCCCCGCCGGCCGTACTTCCTCGTCGCCCGCTTCTCGTCGTGGTCGTCGCTGATCTGCAAGTGCAGGGCGCGGGCCGGGTAGCTGGTGCGCTCTTCGGCCAGGACCTCGGGGATGTGGGTGGCCGGGGCAGCGCCGGTCATCACGGCATAGATGCCGCCCAGGAGGCGCCAGTCGTAGTCCAGGTCGAAGGCCCGATTTTGGAGGTCCTTGTCGTCCCCCTCGGCCAGCATCAGCATGTCCGGCTTGACTTTCTTCGCCTCAGCGGACGCCGTCTCCCAGAAAGAGGTCGGCACCAGGCCCGCCGAATCGCAGCGGAAGCCGTCCACGTCGAAGGCGCGCAGCCAGTACGTCAGGACTCCCGCCATGTACACGCGCAGGGCGGGGTTTTTGTAGTTCAGTCCGGCCACGTCCTTCCAGTCGGGGCGCGGCGAGACGATGTTCCCCTGGGCGTCGTGCTTGTACCACTCGGGGTGGCTGGTGATCAGGGCGTTGTCCCAGGACGTATGGTTGGCGACGATGTCCAGGATGACCTTCATGCGGCGCGTGTGGGCGGCGCGGACGAGACTGTGGAGGTCAGCGGCCGTCCCCAGGCTCGGGTTGATGTCGAAGTAGTCGCGGACGCAGTAGGGGCTGCCGAAGCTTTTGACCAAGCCGACCGGGTTGATGGGCATGAGCCAGATCGTTGTGACGCCGAGCCGCTGCAACTTAGGCAGCCGCGCCTCGACCCCGCGCAGGTCACCGGAGGGGGAGAACACGCTGAAGTTGACCTCGTAGACGACCGCCGACGGCACCCAGGCGGGAGTCACTGGGGGCGCGGAGTGGACCGCAGTGACAAGGAACAGTAGGATAACGAGCGTTGAGAGTGTCTGACAGAGTTTCATCATGCTACCTCTGACAGCGCCCATGCCTGCTCGGCCAGCTTCTTCATCACCAGGCTCTGCTCCCAGCGGTCGCTGAACTCCTTGCCGTCGGGCAGGGTGATGGCGTAGCGGGGCGGGCCGAGTTCGGAAGCGAAGGGGAACACGTCACCCGGCCCGGCCCCCGCGCGCCAGTGGGCCATGGCTCGCGCCCACAGGCGGACGAAAAACTGGGCGGTGTCGCCGGTCCCGTCGCCGACGTCTATTTGCACCTGCTCGCCGTTCGAGATGCGCCCGTGCAGGTGCGAGACGCGCCGCAGGACAGGGTCCATGCGGTCAATCGCGCCTTCGTCTTGCCAGCCATAGAACTCCCCAATGACGACGAAGTGCGACAAGTCACCCGTAAAAGTGACCTCGGGCATTCGCTCGACCAGTTCCAGGGCCTGGTTCAGACTTTCAGGGATGTTGTTGCGGTGCGTCTCGACGAACAGCGGCAGGCCACGATCTGCGGCGATGCGAATGGCTTCGCGCAGGAACGGGACAGCCTCGGCAAGTGGCACATAGGGGTGGAGGGGCTGGGCGAACACGAAGTCGGCGTTCAGCCGCTTGGCCTGCTCGACCGTCCGGCGCGTGTCTTCCAGCGTGAAGGGGTGGTGGCCCAGGACCAGCCGCAGCCCGGCGGCGTTCAGGGCGTCCCGGTGGTGCCGCTCGTCGCTCTCATCCAGCCAGCACTCGACGGCCTCAAATCCAGCCGCTTTGACCCGCTCGAACTTTTCGACCAGCGTCCATTCGCCCTCGGGGGGCGCGTTCATCGGTAGGCCGATCAGCGACCAGAGCGAATGCTGAACGCGCAACCGGGGCGGGTTCTGCGAGCCGTCGTTGTAGCGCAAAAGAGGTGCGATCATTGGCCCAGCCCGTTCCGCAAGGTGGCGGGCGCGTCGGCAGCCGTGGAGGTGGTGGCGGCGCTCTTGGTCTCCAGCCGCCCGACGCGGCCGTTCATGCGGTTCAGGGCTTCGTCGAAGGAGATGTCGAACTGATGGCTGGTGCTGTGCATTTCGGCCATCTGCTGCTTGAGCGCCTTCAGCTCTTTCAGCACGGCGCCGTCGCGGGCGGGGTCCGTGTCTGAAGCCGCCCGGCTTGCCCGCTCATCTCGGGCGTGCTCGGCGCGGACGTTTACGGCCCGCGCCCAGCCTGAAGCGGCGATGATCCCCGCGATGCCGCCGAGGGAGCTGAGGATGATAAAGACCGCGTCGAGTGTGCCATTGTCCATGTTCTTCTCCGTTCCTCTCCTAGCGCAGTCCGACGCGCTGCACTTGATCCGGCCGAGACGACGCCGCAGGCGCCACCTTCATTTCCACGCGCCCGACGCGCTCTTCCAGCCGCTCGACGGTGTGTTCCAGGCTCATGTCGAACTGGGTGCTGGTGTCGCGCAGGCCGGCGATCTCGGCCCGCATCGCTTCTAGCTGCCGCGTGACGTCTTCGTTCTTCCCCTGCTGGGCTTGGAGCCGCAGCTCCAGACGCCGCTCCTGCGACTTGAGGACGCTCTGGACGATGCCCCCGCCGACGCCCAGGACGATGGCGCTGATGGGAAACATGAGTGCGAGAACGGCGACATCCATGGTGATCTCCTTCGTCTTCTGACACTTACAGCCGAGAAAAGTTGCGGAGGATGGCAAGCCCGACGGGGCCGGACTTCTCCGGGTGGAACTGGGTGGCCCAGACATTGCCCCGGTGCAGGGCGGAGCAGTAGGAGACGCCGTAGTCGGTCGCCGCCGCCCAGTCGGCGGGGTCGTCGGGGGCGCAGTAGTAGGAATGCAGGAAGTAGGCCATCGGCGAGTCGCCCGGCAGGTCCGCCCCGAGGGGCGAGCCTTCCGTGAACGCGACATCGTTCCAGCCGATCTGCGGCACCTTCCGCCCCCCGCCGGCCGGGAAGCGGCAGACGCGGCCCGGCACGACATCCAGGCCCTTGACGCCCGGTGCGCCCTCGTCGCTGCCGGTCAGGAGTACCTGCATCCCGACGCAGATGCCCAGGAAGGGCCGGCCCGAGGCGATGAACTCCAACACGGTCCGGTCAACGCCTGACCGGCGCAGGGAGTGCATGGTCGAGTCGAAAGCCCCGTCGCCGGGCAGGACGGCCTTGTCGGCGCCCGCCACCTCGGCGGGGTCATCGGTGACGAACGCGCCGTCCACTCCGACCTTGTGGAAGGCTTTTTCGACGCTCCGCAGGTTGCCCATGCCGTAGTCTATGATCGCGACTTTCATGTTTGTTCTATCTGCGGAGCCACTGCCGCCGAACCGGGTACTCCATCTTCGCGTCCGACGGGCGCAGGCCGCACCGGCGGATGGTCTCCTCGGCGACGGCGAGCTGGGCGGCGGTGGAGACGAGTGAGAGCCAGACGATCTCGCCCGCGCCCTCCCCGTAGATCGAGTAGGCCCGGCCTTGGTCCAGCCGCTGAACCTGGTCCCAGGAGGCGTCCTTGCGGCCCAGGATGGACCGCTGGTGCAGGCCCGCCGCGTCCACTTCGAGCCGGAAGGTCAGGGTCAGCAGCAGGGCGCCGAAGAAGACGAGGAACGGGACGGCCGAGACGACCAGGTTCTGCGTCTCGTGGCGGCTCGCGGCCAGCCCGATCCCGATCATGCCGACGAGGCTGAACAGTGCCGCGCCGGCCCGGTAGGACAGATCGGCGGGGAAGGCGCTCGGCAGCGTGAGGGGTGCCGGTTTGGATTTTTCTGGTGCGGCCATAAGTCTACAATGTCCCCTTGGTGCTGGGGATGCCCAGGACGCGCTCGTCGTGCCGCTTTGCCATGTCCAGCGCGCGCCCGAAGGCTTTGAAAGCCGCCTCGGCGATGTGGTGGGCGTTCGCGCCCCGCCGCTGCTCGAAGTGCAGGGTCAGGCCGGCGTTGGCGGCGACGGCTCGGAAGAACTCGGCGACCAGGTCGGTGTCGAACGTCCCGATCTTGGACGAAGAGAACTGAAAATCATGGACCAGCAGCCCACGCCCGCTCCAGTCCAGGGCGCACGAGACCAGGGCCTCGTCCATGGGGACAAGTGCGGACCCGTAGCGAGCGATCCCGGCCTTGTCTCCGGCGGCCTCGCGCAGCGCCGACCCCAGCGCGATGCCGACGTCCTCGACGGTGTGGTGATCGTCAATGTGCAGGTCACCGGTCGCCTTGACGGTCAAGTGCAGCAGGCCGTGGCGGGCGACGTGGGTGAGCATGTGGTCGAAGAAGCCGACGCCGGTGACGATCTCGCTGCCGCCGTCGCC
>JANOOM010000186.1:0-1943 GCA_031421335.1 Armatimonadota bacterium | reverse complement strand
AACCACGAGGACAACGCCCCGATGCTCGCCATCAACCGCAAGTTCGGCTTCCAAGCGGAGCCGGCGATGGTGAGCTATAATAAGGTGATGGACGGGGCGGCATGAAAAGCCGCCGCCCGAAGTCGGAGCAGCGGGGCGACGCGCGGCACGACCTGAAGGCCATCGAGGAAGTCCTGCAAAAGCCGCTGTTGCGGGGCAGCCCGTTCGATTACGCGGCCCGCGCCCGGCAGGTTCAGGAAGCGCAGCGCTGGAACAGACTCGCCAGCCAGCTCCGCTTTCGCCCGCCGGCGGACGCACACGTTTGGGACGTCCACAGGGCCACGGCTGGGCGTTTCTATGAGGCCGTCGAGGCGGCTTACCCGCCCGGCTTCTGGGACGACTTCCAGTGCCTCACACGCGGCGAAGCAAAGGGAATGGAAAGCGCCGTCCGGTTTCTGGAAGCCGACCCGTACTTTTTCCGATCCGGCTACATCAAGTCGAGATTGATCCGTTGCATCAAGCGCCCTATGCTGACGCCGGAATATGCAAGGCGTTTACAACAAGTGGTGCTGGCAGTAGTGGAGAAGCGGGATGACCGGGACTTCCGCGCCTTCTGCCGCCTGGCGCATAAAGTGGGCGCGCCCGCTCTGCGGGAACAACTGACGCAGCGGCTAACGAACGACGATCCCAACGTCCGGCGGCGGGCGCGGTGGGTGCTGGAGGCGCTGGGACAGAACCAGCCGAAAGGAACCCAGGGCTGAACCCCTGGGCTTCGATAGAGCAAATCCCCGCCTTCGCGGGCATCAGACTCCGAACTCTTCGCCCGCGCAGGCGGGGGCTTACACTTTTACTGCACGGGGGTTCAGCCCCGTGCAATCTGTTCCCGTTCAGGGCAGGGTACTCGTCCCATGAGACAAATCAACCGCAAGGCCACGCCGAAAGTCGTCGGCGGCCGGGTGCAGAAGAAAAGCGACCCCGAAACGTCGCCGTCGTATTATGACACGCCCCAGGCCCTGCCGGTTATTGACCGGCAGCGGCCCGGCAAGGGCTACCGGCACGTCCTGATGCAGCGCGACATCGAGACCTTCATCGGCCTGCTGCCGGAGTGGGCGGAGTTGTCGCGCGGCCTGAACGCCATCGTCCTGGCGCCGGGCGAGCGGACGACCAACGGGTGGCATGAACCCGGCGTCGTTCACATTTGCGCCTGGGAAGAGGACCTGTGGGTGGACTATGCCGTCAGCCACTACGAGGACCACAAAGACATCTTTGACCGCCTGGGCGTCGTCAGCCACCCAATCGAGAAGGGCGTCATGTGCGAGTTTAGCGAAGCACAGGCGCGGGCCTACCAACTGCTCCACATCCTGCTGCACGAGCTTGGGCACCACCACGACCGGATGACGACGAAGTCCAAAGTCCGGGCCAGCCGGGGCGAACCGTATGCCGAAGCTTATGCCTTGAAGCATGAGGCAGTGATTTGGGGAAGATATCAGCAGGCGTTTGGTGTGCTGGGGACCGAGAATGCAGACAGCACCGCTTAAAGTGTCGGCGGACACGCGCAGGCGCATCGCCGGACACATCGCAAACCTTGGCAGCCCCGACGATGAGACTGCCCTGCGCGCGGAGGCGCGGCTGATGCGCTTCGGCGCGCGGGCCGTACCTCAGATCCTAGCGATGGTCTCCGGCGACAGCCCCCAGGTGCGGTTCCGCGCCGCCTGGATACTGGGGGAGAGCCGGGACCCGTTGGCATATCCGGCGCTCGCGGCGCTGACGGAGGACCCGGACGAAGCCGTCCGCTACGACGCGACGCTGGCGCTCGGGGAACTGGGCGATGGGCGCGCTGTTCCCTTCCTGAAAGCGTTGGCACAGCGGGTGCCGAGTGAGGACTGCCGCGTGTGCGCCGCCATGTCGGCGCTGGTGAAGCTCAAGGGCTGCCCCGCCATAGAAGACTTCGTACAGGGTATAGG
>JANOOM010000185.1:0-3015 GCA_031421335.1 Armatimonadota bacterium | reverse complement strand
CGGCGGCGTCCGTGTCGCTGTCTCCGGGCTTGAGGTCGGCCTGAGCCTCAAGGTAATACTCGGCCGCGCGGGCCGACTTCCTCTCACTACTGAGGTCGCAGTCGAAGTCGGCGTCGCGGAGCTTGATGCCCTTGAGTCTTTCCTGAATGCCGGCGATGATGCGCCCGGCATAGACTTCACAGTTCTTCGCGCCGAGCGTGCGCTTCGATTGCTCGTCAGCCGTCGCGACAAGACTGTCCGACTGGTTTTTCACCAAGACGACCACGAGGCCGTTCTCGTTCCCGACGCCCAAATCCTGCCCGAACATGGGGTCGGTATCGGACTTCTTCTGCATCCGCTCGGCGATCTTCTGGGCGCGCTGCATTTTCGTCAGGCCCCCGGCACTCGCGGGGACTTCGATCACCGGAGCCTCAAAAGTCGGGTCCGCCTCGTCGTACAGCATCACGAAAGCCCGTGAGCCGAGCGGAGCGGCGGCGAACGTGTAGTGGCCGTGGGTCAGCGGGGTCCCCGAGACCGGGTCCACGGCGGGGGGTGCCTGAGCGGAAGTCGCCGTGTCCGTAACGGCAGGCGCCTGAGCGGGGGCCGGCGCGAGCAGCGTGCCGAGCAGCACGGCGGGAAGAACGACAGTATTGAAGAAGGTAAAGGCAGATGCGGGCTTCATGGGGTTCCTTTCAAGCAAGCCGACGGGAAGCAAAGTGCCCAGCTTGAACAGCGGAGAGACAAACATTACGGTTCCAAACATTCTATCACGGCGCGGCACCTTTGTCAATGACTTCTTTACTCGTGCGCGCTTTATTTTCTAATCTGATCATACACCACCGCACAGGGGAGGGGTGTGACCGAACGAGCAGGGCCGGTGTGAAACATTTCACTTGACACGCCCGGCGCTTTGCTGTATGCTTCATCCATAGCATATCTCAGATGTACCATGCAGTTCTACCATAGGAAAAGGTGCAAGAAGATGAAGACTCTCAGATTGAGCCGGCTGTTCTCGCCGCGCGCCCTAACGCTTCTCCTCCTCCTGCCGCCGCTCGCCTTCGGGGCCGCCCTGCTGGGCGCCGGGCGGGCGCAGGCGGACCCGACCGCCCGGCTGTTCCTCGACCCCGGCGGCCACACCAGCGTCGTCTGGCAGGTCCTCTACACGCCGGGCGGCAAGCACGTCATTTCCGTCGGCAGCGACAAGTCCATCCGCGTCTGGGACGTGTCCACCGGCAAACAGGCCGGGCTGCCTATCTACGGCCAGGTGGGCGATGACGCACGCGGGCAGCTCCTGGCCGCCGCGCTGGCGCCCGACGGCAAGACACTGGCCGTCGCGGGCAGTACCTATGTCGGGAGTGTCGGCGCGGACGCCTCGAAAAACAGGTTCGTGATCCGCCTGTTCCGGCTGGACGACCTCGACGCCCGCCCGCTGGCGGTGACCTTACAGAAACTGCTGCCCGCCAGTGGCGACGCCGCCACGCCGGGCCACGGGGACACCATCTTCGGACTGGCCTTCTCGCCGGACGGCCGGCGGCTGGCGAGCTGCTCGGCGGACACGACCGTGCGCGTCTGGGACGTCCGGAGTGGCGAGTGCAGAGTCATGGGCCAGCACGACGAGCACAGTCACACGGCGGGGGTCGCCTGCCTCGCCTGGTCCCCCGACGGCAGGCAGATCGCAAGCGGCAGTCTGGACAAGAGCGTGCGTCTCTGGGACGCGGCTTCCGGCGAGTTCCAAAAGAGCCAGGATGTCGGCGAATCGGTCCTCTGCCTCGCCTGGTCCCCCGGCGCGCTGGACGGCGGCAAGACCATCCTCATCGGCACGGAGGCCGAGGACGCGCGCCGGGGGAGCCTTTTCGCCTGGGACCTGCGCTCCGGTCGCGCGAAACGTCTTTCCGAGCAGGACAAGCCGGTCCGCTGCCTCGCTTACAGCGCGGACGGCCAGCAAGTCGCCCTGGGGCAGAATGTCGGCGGGGGCGGGCGCTGCCTGGTCCGCGTTTGGCCCACGGAGCGGGTTGGCGAGGGCGGGGCGGGCCGCAGCCTGAGCCACGCCAGCGCGGTGCATTCCGTCGCCTTCGCGCCCGGCGGCAGCGCGCTCGTGAGCGGGACCAACAGCGGCGACCTGTTCCAGTGGGACCTGGCGGGGCCGGACGCCCCCCCGCGCCGGATGGGCGGCTCCGGCAGCGCCACCGACGATGTCGCCTGGTCGGGGGACGGCAAGCACCTGCGCTGGCGGAGTGCGGGCCAGACCTATGTGTATGACATGGAGCAGGCGAATTGCCGGCTCGACGTGGGCAAAGGGACGTGGTCGGGTCCCCTCCTCGCGGACAGTCGGGGGCACACCCTGGCCCCCACGTCCGACGGCCATGCGGTCGCTCTTTCCGGGAACTCCGACTTATCCTTCCCCATGTTCGCCGGCCCGAACGCGGAGAAAGTCGAGACGCCCGCCTCAATAGACTACAATTCGGACCACGTCACGGGGGAGACCCTGACGCGCGATGGGAAAGGCGTCATCGTTGGCTCGGCGTTCCACCTGCGCCTCTACGACGCCGCCAGCGGCGCCCTGAGCCGCGACTTCGTCGGACACACGGCGAGTGTCCTCTCGGTCGCCGTCTCGCCGGACGGCAAATACCTGGCCTCGGCCTCGGAAGATCAGACCGTCCGCATCTGGAGCATGACGTCGGAGGAGACCAGGGACGGAACCAACGTCTCGCCGATCTTGACCGTCTTCGCGAACTCCCAGCATGAGTTCGTCGCTTGGACCGCGATGGGATTCAATGCCAGCTCATCGGGGGGCCAGGGCATGATCGGCTGGCAGACGAACCAGGGCGAGGACGCCGAGGCCATCTACAACCCCGGCGGCGCTGGATTCCCCACCCGGAACCGGCCGGACGTGGTGGCCGGCCTCTGGAAACACGGCGGCAGCGTTACCGACACCATCACCGACCCCGCAACGTTCGCGTCCGCCACTGACGTGAACGAGATCCTGCCGCCGCATGTGAACCTGATCAAGGTCACCCAGGGGCAGGTCGTCCCGAC
>JANOOM010000184.1:0-1515 GCA_031421335.1 Armatimonadota bacterium | reverse complement strand
CGGGCAAGCGTCGGGGGCGGGCTATGCGGACGTCGTCGCCACCTACCCGTCTGAGGTCGTCGCCAAGATGGGGCCGGGGCTGGCCGGGGCGCAGCTCTCGGTCGTGGAGCTTTCCACCTGGCAGGCGGTCGCCCTGTGGGTCACGCAGCCGTGGGCCACTATTCTGCTGCTCGCCCTGGGCCTGGCCCTCGTGCTGGCGGAAGTGCTGACGCTGCACACCTGGGGGCTGGCGGGCATCGCGGGGGGCGTGTTGGTCGCGCTTATCTTCGCCGCCTACATCACCGTCGGCGCGGCCACTTGGATCGGCGTCCTCTTGTTTCTGGGCGGCTGCGCCCTGCTGCTGCTGGAAACGCACGTTTTGCCCGGCCACGGCTGGCCCGCCCTGGCCGGATTGGGCCTGATCTTCGTCGGCCTATTTTACGCCCTGGGCGGCTCGCAGGCCGGGGCGCTCTACCCCGCCGCCACGGCCCTGTTCGTCACCGTGGCCCTGCTGGTCGCCTTCTTCCTGTACCTGCCCAAGTCGGGCGTCTGGAAGCGCCTGGGCCAGCCCCTGCGCCAGACCGCCCAAGGGGGCTATGTGTCCAGCGACGACTACACCGGCTTCCTGGGCCAGCGTGGCGTCGCCGTGACCCTGCTGCGCCCGTCCGGCACGGCCGAGTTCGACGGCGTCCGCCTGCCGGTCGTCAGTGACGGGGAGTTCGTGTCGCCGGGAACGGCGGTTCAGGTGGTGACGGTGCAGGGGAACCGGATTGTGGTGCGGCCCGAGGAGGGATGAGGCGCGGCGCGGCAGAGTCAAACGGAGAAAAGCCCGGCCTCCTGTCAAGAGGCCGGGCTTGTTGGCGCTATCACTTTGGGACCTTACTGTTCTTCTGCATGTCTTCCATGTCCTGTTCCGCTCACGACTTCTGCCCCCCTTGCCGATAAGGACGCGACCTTCATAGAAATAGGGAAGCGGCGAGTCTGGGGCATGGGTGCTTGCCTCCTGTAATTCAGTGAGAGCCTTCTTGTCGTCCCAGTTGCCAGGGCCGACAGCGATGCCGACCCGAGCCATCGCCCGCAGCCTCTGTGGAGAATATGTCCAACTGCCGGAGCGGAAGTCCGGCAGTAGCACATGCAGGTTCGGCTTCCCGTCCACATAATTGAGCAGACCTGCTGCTCTCTGATAGACCGAAAGCGATTCCTTCTCCTGCCCTCCCTCAGAAAGTAACAGAGCGAATTCCATTAGCCTGACAGGGTCATTTGTTTGTGTGTTGTAGACCGAGTGCGGCGAGTTGTCGGCATAGCTAGCCGTTCGGTAATAGTTGATGGCGCTGGCTGTATCCCCCGCGGTTTCGGCACATCGTCCCATGCTGTAGAGGGCGGCGGAGTTGTCCGGCCAGATCGCTAGGGCTTGTCGGTACTGCTCCTGCGCCTGTGCCCAATCGCCCTGCTTGGCATCGGCATCCCCCTTGTCGGAGATGCCCGTACTTTGGGTTGATACGCGCGCATACTCCAGGAAAGCTCGCTCATCGTCCG
>JANOOM010000183.1:0-3127 GCA_031421335.1 Armatimonadota bacterium | reverse complement strand
GGCGGGCAGCGTGCCCGCGTGCCCGTCGAAGCCGCCGTTCTTGGAGACCTCGACGGAGGCGATACCGACGGTGTTGAACGACTTGGTCAGGTCCACCGGCACGACCGAGGCGCCGCGCCCGCCGACATTGATCAGGACCTGGAGTGTGTCGTCGGCGCGCGAGGCGGGCAGTGTGGACTGCCAGGGGCCGTCGCCCACGCGCGTGTCCCAGACCAGGCAATAGCGCCCCGGCGTCTTGGGCGCGCGGAACGTCGCCACGATGTCCCCGTCAATGGCGGCGGGCGGCAGGTCTTTGGTCAGATAAGCGGTGGGGCCGCCCTCCCAAACCATCTCCGCCCCGTCCAAATAGTACCAGTGGTAGCCGATACGTACCCGGTCCTTCTTCAAGGTCTCCACACCCCGATTTTGGAGGGCGAGGTGGGCCGTTTCTTCTTTGCCGGCGTCCACGGTGCGCGGCAGGTCCGCTTGAAGGAAGGTCGCGCCGGGCAGGGCGGTGGCGGCCGTCAGTATCTCGTCATAGCTCCCCGCCACTGCCGACCCGGCGGCATCGGGCCGGATGAACCAGTGCAGCCGGTAGGAGCCAGATGCGAGCGGCCTGCCGGCGGCGTCCACGGTCGGGACGGCGAGCGAGACGACGGCGACCTGGCCGGGGGTGATCGGGCTGGGGCTGGGAGTGGTGTCAAGCGCCTTGCCGCCCTCAGCGACCGTCTTGGGGTCGGCACCGTCGGCGGCGGTTGTCTGGACCTTGTAGCCCAGCGTGTACCCGGTCGGCCAGGCGGTGGCGCCGTCGTTGCGGACCTGCACGGTCGTTTGAGCCGGCGATCCGGTCTGAACTACGCCCGGCGTCGCGGTGCTAATGAAAGTCGCCGCCGTGCCGCCGATGCCCGAGTCGGCGGCGATGACGGTGACGGGCACTTGCAGGGGCGTATCACCGGCATAAGAAAACCAGCGCTCCTGGCTCTGCACCATGTCAAAGACCAGGGTGTAGTCGCCCGGCGCTAGATCTTCGCCGAAGTTGTTGCGTGCGACCAGGCCGACCGTGAGTGTCAGGGCCTGGCCGGGCAGGACGTCCCGCGCGACGGGGATGCGTGGGGCGCTGTCGTCGAACAATTTGCCGTCCTTGTACCAGCGCGTCGAGAGCGAGTAGCCCTCACCCGCGCGCCAGGGCAGCGTCCCGGCGTTCTCGACACGGATGGGGATTTGATACAGCGTCTTCGGATAGACCGTGCGCGGCGACCAGTGGGCCAGGTACTTCGCGTGCCACGGCCGGCTGCCGTCATAAACAATGACGGCCGCCCGAGTCGCGTCGGCGTACTGCTCGCCGTACTGACGCGAGGCCGCGACCTCGGTCCCGTGTGCGAAGTCGTTCCAGCTATCCACCACGACCTCTTCGGGTGTCGAGACCATGGCGACCTGCCAGGCAGTGTCATAAGTGCGCCCGCCTTTGCGTGAAACGACGCTGTTCTTGTCAACGCGGCCCGGTGAGACCGAAGCGACGCTGCTGCTGTAGAACAGCCGAGCGATTGCCGTACCATCCGCCAGCGTCTTCCGAGCGTCCGTGCCCAGGCTCAGATCATAAACCAGAACGCCGGCGTGGCCCGCTCCGGGAATCTCGGACAGGGCGCGGAACTCGGCGGGGACGTGTGCGTAGATCAGGTCCAGGTCGGGCTGGCCGGTCGTCGCATCCACCCCCACCAGGGGGTAATCTTGGCCGGCCGCCTTCATGTCTTTGAGGGCGGCAATGAAGGCATCCAGCTCGCGCGGCAGCAGGGGGTCATCGGGCCGGGTTCGCAGCAGAGCGACCTCGATTCCCGCGCGGCGCATATCTGAAAGCTGCTGGCGGTGCCACAACGGGCGCAGGCCGGAGAACCAGGGGCCGGCCCCGTTCATCGGCTGGTCGGCGAGCAGGGTCCCGCCCGTACCGCTCCAGACGTTCTGGCCCGGCGCCTTGCGGCTGTCGGCGTTGAAGTCCAGCCGGTAGATGCCCATGATGTAAGCGGGCGGCTTGGGCTGTCCCAACGAGAACGAGTCGCTATTGATCGTGACACCTTCCGGCGTCGCCGATCCCTGCGCCGTCCGCACCGGGCCTGTACTGCCCCGGCCGCGTCGGGGGGTGGGGGCGGCCGGCGCGGGCGGCAGGGGGACATCCATGCCGGCGGGGTTCTTGATGCCGCCGGGGATGACCTTGATGACCGTGCCGTTCGGCATGTCAATCGTGCCGATACCCACGCTCGCCGTCTCCTGCGGCTGGCCGGCCGTCATGGCGGGCGGGTTGTCGAAGGGCGACTCGGTCGTGTTCGGCTCCTCGGCCACGGTCGGCGCGGGCGCTTGAACGGCCTCGGTTCCGAAGGCGATCTGCGAAGCGGCGGGCCAATCGCCGCTGACGATGGTTCCATTGACGCGCGGAAACTGCCCGACGACTTTGGCGCAGATGACCTTGTCCACGGTCGAGGTCGCCCCCGCCGTCACGAACGTGATGCGGGACCACTTGGATGGGTTCTGGACGTCGCCCTTGCTGCGTACCTTCCCCGACAGCGAGTAGAGGCGTTCGGCAGGCAGTGCCTCACTGCTGCGGTCGCGCGAGATGACGTTGAACCCCCAAGTCGTGCCCGGTGCAGGCGCCTTGGTCTGACCCAGCTCCGTCCACGGGATCGCTAGTTCGACGTCATACCCGGTCGTCTTGGCATCTGACTTGTTCAGCGTCCCGTTCACCGTGACGGCGTACTTGTAGCTGTAGACCGCCTTGCCTTTGGGGATCTTCGTGCCGTCGCCGACGCTGAAGTAGGCCCCCTGCGCCGCTGAGACGGCCATCTGGAAGGTTTGCGGCGTGCGGACCTTGGCGCGGGCGTCGTCGCCCTCGAAGAACACTTCCACATCGTCGTCCTGTTGCGGCTGCGACGTGGTGGCAGTGTTTGTCCCGTAGACGGCGCTGTCGCGGACGCGAAAGGCGGCATAGAAGTAGTAGTCGTCCCACGTCGTATACATGGTCTCGACACGCGGGGCATTTCCGGCGTTGTCCGCGGCGAGGGCGGGCGCGGCGAGCAGAAGGGTGGGGGAAAGAGCCAGCAGCAGAGGAAGCGGATGAAGGCCGCGACGGGGGCTGGGGAGCAAGCGCAAGGCGGCGGCG
>JANOOM010000182.1:0-2386 GCA_031421335.1 Armatimonadota bacterium | reverse complement strand
TCACGTTGCCGACGAATGCTCCTGCAATGGTCTGATCCTGGGGCGCCGCTGGCCCGTCAGGACAGATGAAGACTTGCGAGAGGTCCTTAGCCGCCGCCTGACCGCCTCCGAGACTACCGCCTGCCTTCTGGATATAGGGGGAAACGAGTTGAGGCCAATACTGCTGGTTGCCAGTATAATGCGGGTCTGTCTGATTATATCCACTGAAATAGGGACAATACCTCTCGTCGGAATCCTGGACGTACATGACCAGGCCCAGGCCGATCTGCTTCATGTTGGACTGGCAGGAGGCCCGGCGGGCGTTCTCGCGGACCTTCTGGAAAACGGGGAAGAGGATGGCGGCGAGAATCGCGATAATGGCGATGACGACGAGCAGCTCGATCAAGGTGAAGCCGGCGCGGGAGCGCGGACTGCGAGACCGAGTGGCAGAGAGGACTAACATGGCTTTCGCCTCCTTCAACAAAGCGGACGGACCAACCTGCAAGAGCGCAGGATACTGGCAGTGCTTCTGAAAAGAGGGCAACGGCGCCCAGGGAGCAGAGAAACAGAGAGGTTGTTGGGCGGATTATAGCACAATGGCGTGTGGATTACAAGCCCACGCAGGCAAACTAAAACCGTTTTTATACTTAAATCGCTCTGCGTTCAGGGGCGCCCCTTGACGCCCGGCTGCTTTGGGGCTACAATGGCGTACCATCCCGATAGGAGCCACCCCGCCCATGCCCCTCCGAGTCACGCGCCGCCAAGCCCTCCAAAGTGCCGCCCTCGCCCTTGCGGCGGGCGCCCTACCGGCCTCCGCCCAGACGCCCTTGTCCATCTTCACGCCGCCCGCGCCTGTCCTCTCGACCGCCCCACCGCGCGGGCTGGCTGCCGTGGTCGCGGCTCTCGGCAGCGGCGTGGGGGTCTATGTCGGTAACGAATGGGCGGACTGGGACGACACTGCCCGCCGGTTCGCGCTGGCGAAAATCCGCGCCTGGGGCTTCGACTTCGTCTGCCCCAAGGTCGGCGGGTACGGGCGGACGTGCTACCAAAGCGAGGCGCACCTGCGCTCCTGGGCCGACGCGGCGCGCGGGGTCGGCCTGGGCTTCGTCCCGTTCATTTACACCATCCCAGAGACGGGCGACGCGGACGCCCGCATCTGCGCCCAGATGGCGCGGGCGGTCGGTATCGCCTGCGTGGATATGGAGGACGAGTGGGGATCGAACGAGAAGGGGACCGTCGCGGGCTACCACGGGGCGGAGATGGCCTCTTTCGGGCGCATCTACCGCGCGGAAGCGGGCGCTCTGCCGATCATCGTCACGGGCTACGGCGATCCGATCACGCGCTTCGGGCCGGCTGCCACCGCCTACCCGAACGCCGAGATGGCGGCCTGGATGGACGCTTATTCACCGCAGTGGTACATCGGCGTTTATTCGCGCTACAAAAAGGGCGGCGTTCAGGCGGCCCTGGACTGGGGCAAAGGAGAGTGCCATCAGGCGCTGGGCGCGGACTTCCCGACCTGCCCCTCCGTGGACCTGTCCAGCTCCTACACGCCCGACGGCTTGTTCCCTCTGGCGGACACGCGAGCCATGATGGAGACTTTGCGGGCCTACAACGCCCCCATCTTCGTCTGGGAATACGGCTTGATGACGGCGGGCCACGCCGAGTCGCTGCTCGGCCCGCCGGATGTCCGCAGCGTGCGCGTGGGCCGGGGACGCCGGGACAGCCTGGACGTCGTCTGGGACACGCGCGTGCCGGCCCGGTCCGTCTTCACTTGCCGCCCGCCGGCCGGGGAGACCAAGACCAGCCGGGGCGAGGGCTTGGAGCTGACTCATTCGGAGGGGGCGGCAAAGCTGTCGCCCGGCACGGCCCACCTCCTGACCGTGCAGTCGGTGTCGGGCGGCGGGTCGTCGCCGGTCGTCCCGCTCACGGTCAGCACCGCCCCGGCCGTGCCGGGCGTCTTCGTGCAGTCGGCTTCGGCGGCCCGCGCCACCCTGGGCCATGTCGTTTTGACCCTGCTCATCGCCAACAGCGCCGACGCTGCCATGCCCGATGTTCAGGTGACTTCGCTTTCGGTTGACGGCGGCACGGTCCAAGCGCCCTTCGCGCTCCCCTCCCCGCTCGGCGCTCTGGGCAAGCGCGACTGGCAGGCGTCCACGCGCGATCGCACCGAGCTAGAAGTGATCGTCACCGGCCTCCTCACCACGACCGGCCTGCTGACGGTGCATGTCGTGGGGACGGCGGGCGGCAGGGCATGGGCATCGGTGCTGCCGGTGATGCTGCCCGCCTGAGAGACCGTCCAGAAAGCGGGCGGTTGAAACCGCGCCAACCAAATCACAAAGTCCGCCTTCGCGGACTAGTACAGAAGGCCTAATCTCAAGCTTCTGCTCTTAACCTGCGGAGGCAGGTT
>JANOOM010000181.1:0-4145 GCA_031421335.1 Armatimonadota bacterium | reverse complement strand
CCGCTAACAATGCAATGAACTTATCGGCGGCTGGCGGCGAGTGCCGCCAGCCGCCGTTTGCCGTCTAGACCATCTTGTGAAGCGCCTTCTACAGATCACCGTGGACATCCTGACCAGTATCGGCGGGTTCCTGGACGTCGGGGCCAACGCGACTTCGGCCTAGGCCGGGGGCGAAAGTGTGTTTCAAGAAAGCAAAACCTTTCCGGCAAGAGAGCGCGGTTGCGGGTGTACAGACACCACCGGCGAAATCACGATAAACCAAAGCAGCTTCTTCCTCTTGATTCACGCAGGGTCACCCGATATTAGTCACAGGTTAAAACGCCCAACTATGAAAACCCTATTGTCCACGCTGTACATCGTTGTTCCTGTGCTGCTCGCCGTCCTGCTCCTGCTGGCGCGCGCCGAGCGCCGCGCCGCCGCCGAGAACCGGGGGCTGCGCGACGAGGCTCATCACCAGGCACAGGCCGAAGAAGAGCATGCGGCGCGGCAGCGGGAAGCGGAGGAGGCCGCGCGGAGCCTGGCTCAGACGAACGCGCTGCTGGCGGACGCCTCCGGCCGCTTCCAGGAGCTATTCCAGGGCCTGCCCGTGGCCTGCGTCTGCTGCGACGGCGAGGGTAGGATCATGGAGTGGAACCGGGCCTGGGTCACCCTGCACGGGACGGAAAATCCGCTCGGGCGCCGGGCCGCCGAAGCGGTGGGCGGCGCCGAGGGGGCGCCTGCCCTGGACGCGGCGATTCGGGCCGCGCTGGGCGGGGAAGCGCGGGGGGCGGTGGAGTGGGAATACGAGCGCGCGGGCGGCGCGCGGATACATGTCCATTCCAGCCTCTTCCCGATGCGCGGCCCGGACGGCACCGTGACCGGGGTTATCAGTACGGATGTGGACATGAGCGCGCAGAAGGAGGCGGAGGACGCCCTGCGCGAGAGCGAGGAGCGCCTGCACGCGCTTTACAACACGACCTCGCAGCAGGCGCTCTCCTTCGAGGAGAAGACGCAGGCGCTGCTCGACACCGGCTGCGCGCAGTTTGGCCTGGGGATCGGCGTCCTGGCGCGCGCCCACGAAAGCGGGTACGAGGTGGCCCAGGCGCGGTCGCCCGGCGACGTCATCACGCGCGGGGCGGCATTCACCGACTCCGAGACCTACTGTGCCGAGGCGGTGGCGCGCGCCGGGGGGGCCGGCCTGACCTCCTATCTCGGCACGCCGGTGCGCGTGGGCGGCGAAGTCTGGGGGGTGCTCGGCTTCGCCTGTGGGCGGCCCCGGGCGAGGCTGTTCACCAGCGGCGACCGCGAGTTGATCCGGCTGATGGCGCAGTGGGTCGGCGGCGAGATCGCGCGGCGCGCGGCGGAGGCAGCGGTTCAGGCCAGCGAGGAGCGCTTCCGCACGGCCCTGGCGTCCATGTCCGAGGGCCTGATCGTGATGGGGGCGGACGGCGTGATCCATCTGTGGAACGAGAGCGCCGAGCGGATCTTGGGCAAGACACGCGGCGAGATGCGCGGGTGGCTCCCGCTGAACCCCGGCTTCGTGCCGGTCCGCGAGGACGGCAGCCGGTTCCCGGAGGGCAGCTACCCGCTCATGGTCTCGCTGCGCCGGGGCGAGCCTCAGACCGACGTCGTCATGGGCCTGCCGAGGGGCGGCGGCGGCATGATCTGGGTCTCGGTCAACGCCAAGCCCCTGTTCGCGCCCGGCGCGGACCCGGACTCAGCCCCGGAAGCCATCGTCGCGACCTTCGCGGACATCACGGGGCGGCGCCGGCAGGAGGACCTGATCGCCGAACAGATCGTGCAGATCACCGAACACACCGCCATTTTGGAAGTCCAGAAGCAGGAGCTGGTCGCCGTCAACATCGAGCTGGAAGCGCTGGCCCTGCGCGACGGCCTGACGGGCCTGAGCAACCGCCGCGCCTTCGGGCAGCGGCTGGCCCTGGAAATGAACCGGGCCGTGCGCTATGGCACGCCCCTGTCGCTGCTGATCCTGGACGTAGACCACTTCAAAGAGTACAACGATGCCTTCGGGCACGTCGCCGGCGACGAGGTTCTGCGGACACTCGCCCAGGTGATGCAGTTGCAGGGCCGCGAGACCGACTTCTTCGCCCGCTACGGCGGCGAGGAGTTCGTCGCTATTCTCCCCCATACCGGCAGCGAGGGGGCGCGGACGGTGGCCGAGCGCCTGCGGGCGGCGGTGGCAAGCGCCCCCTGGACCGCCCGCCCCGTTACTGCTTCCATCGGCGCAGCCACGCTGCTGCCTGGTATGGAGGCCCAGGACGACCTGATCCGGGCCGCCGACGGCGCCCTTTATGCGGCCAAGGCGGCGGGCCGCGACTGCGTCGTCCACGCGCTCACCCCTCAGCCCGAACTCCTCGCTGCCCCCGCCTCCGCCGCCCGCTGAGGCGTCGCCAGGCGCTGCCCCTCGCCGCCGTTTCCGGCGCGGGGGTTTCGCCCGGTTGACAAACCGGGAAACACTCGTCTATAATATAATCTATTGCCTGCCCCCGTAGATGATGCTGCCGCGCCGATGTTGTCCGGCATCAGTCCCCAGGGAAAGTCCCATGTACAGGCAGTCCCCCCACTGTCAGCGATCATATCCAGGAACGACATTGTTCCCACCAAAGGCTCCCAGCGGACCGCACGAAGTTGTGGCGGTCGAGGCCGGGAGTCTTTTCGCATTCCGTTCGCATTCCGTTCGCATTCGGTTTTCTTAAGTGTAAGTGTAAAGGAGCAAAAGTTTAGACCATGGAATACAGCCCGTTCAAATTGATACACGACGGTGGGCCGGTCATGTGGCCGCTGATGATCTGCGCCATCCTCTCGGTCGCCGTCATGATCGAGCGGTTCATCGCCATCTACAAGGCTTCAGCCGATAACGAGGTCCTCTCCGAGCAGGTGCGGGAGCACCTGGTCGCGGGCCGGGTGAACGAGGCACTGGCCGTCTGCGATGAGCACCCCGGCCCTGTCTCGGGCCTGCTCGCCAACGGCATCCGCAACCGGAACCTCGATTCGGACTCGATCGAGCGGGCGATGGAAGAGCTTGCCCTGCGCGAAACCCCCCTGCTCTACCGGCGGCTGGGCGTCCTGGACACGATCATCACCATCGCTCCCCTGCTCGGCCTGCTCGGGACGGTCACGGGCATGATCAAGTCGTTCCACGTCGTCGGGTCGGCGACGGGCCTGAACAATCCGAACGCTATCACCGGTGGCGTCGCCGAGGCACTGCTCGCCACGGCTACCGGACTCGCCATCGCCATCGTCACCCTGGTCGGCTATAACTTCTTGACCGAGAAGGTCAAGGAGATCATTGCAGACATGGAGGTGCGCGCCACCCAGCTTATGAACATCCTGGCGGGGCTGCGCGGCAAGGAGGGAATGCGCGGTGAAGTTGCAGCGAGCAGAGCTTAAGAAGGCACGGATCGAGATCATCCCGATGATTGATACGATCTTCTTCCTTCTCGTCTATTTTATGATCACCAGCCTGTCCATGGTGCAGATGTCGGCCAAGAAGGTCGCCCTGCCGGTCAGCACCACAGCCGAGTCGAAACCGCTGAACAAAGTCGTGCTGACCGTGGATGATAAGGGCCAGTTCTACATTGACCGTGGCCCGATCCCCAACTACAAGGATGTCCTGCCCGCCTTGCAGGACCGTGTGATGCGAGACCCGAACGTCGTGATCGTCATCAACTGCGATAAGACCGAGCAGGTAGAACAGTTCCAGTACGCCCTCGACATCGCCAAGCGCGCGAATCCCGCCGCCCTGATGATCGCCACGACGCCGAAGTCGGCCTCGGAACTGTAGGCGAAAGAAGATTGAAGTAACCCATGAAAAGCCGGGTCAATATCCAAAAGCCGCCGTTCAAGAAGGCGCGGATCGAGATCATCCCGATGATCGACACGATCTTCTTCCTGCTGGTCTTCTTTATGTTCACGAGTCTGTCCATGGTGAAGATGCACGGCCTGGACGTCAGTCTGCCCAAAGACAGCAACAGCCCGAACCAGAAGCCGCCGCCCCAAGTGGTCGTCACCGTGGACAATAAAGGAGCGTACTATCTGGACCGGACAGCCGTCACACAGGCCGACCTGGCACCTGAGATGCAGACCCGCCTGGACGCCAAGCCCGACACGGTCTTCATCGTCAACGTGGACAAGCAGCGCCCGAC
>JANOOM010000180.1:0-1617 GCA_031421335.1 Armatimonadota bacterium | reverse complement strand
CGCGCCCTCTTTCCAGATCGCGCCCTCTTTCCAGATCGCGCCCCGTCATCCAGACCGGCGACCGCCCCCAGGAGACCCCTCCCATGAAGTCCCGACAAGCCCGCCTCGTCCTGCTCGGCCTCGCCCTTGGCGTCCTGCTGGCCCTCGTCCTCGCCCCGCAGACGCGCTGGCTGGTGCGGCTCCAGGCGCTGACCGCCCTGCGCCTGTATCACCCGCTGCCCGCCCGCAACGCGCCGCCGCCCGCCCTGCCCGTGCCCTACACGACTTCCTCGCAGGGCGACCAGGCCCGATACGAGGCGGTGGCCGCGCGCCATCCAAATGACTACGCAGTCCAGTACGCCGCCGCTGTCGCCGACAACAGCCACGACGAAACTCTGGCGGGCCTGCACGCCCTGGCAGCCCGGTTCCCGGACCGGCCCGCTCTCTATGCCAACCTCCTGCGCTACGAGACGCTTGGGAAAGTCCACCTGGAGCGCCCCGAGGAGAACTTGCTGCTGGGCCTCCCCCTGAGCCACAAGTACGGCTTTGGACACTCCAACGCCCCCGCCGACCTGGCTGCATTTGACGCCGATGCGGCGGCGGGGGAGCGCCTGGACCCCGATAACGCCTACTTCCCGCTGATGCGCGCCGTCGGCCTGTTCGCTGCCTTTCGGGACGCCGAGGGGCTGGCCGCCTTCCGGCGGGCATCCATCAAGCCGTCCTGGCGGGAATACTGCGTGGACGAGGTCAAGGCGCGCTGGCGTCTGCACGAGGAAGCTTTTGGTGATCCGGGCGCATTGGGGCGTGTCAGCATCGCCGCCTCCCTGCTCCTCCCGCAGTATAGCCAGCTCCGCGCCCTGGCCCGCCTGATCCTGGTCAAAGCCGTCCAGCAAGAGGCGGCGGGACACCGTGAAGAGGGCCTGCAACTGCGCGAGGCTCTGCGCCGCTGCGGCGACCTGATGCGCGCCCAAACCACCTATGTCATTGGGTCGCTCGTCGGTAATGCCATCTGCGCCATCGCCACCGACCGGACCGGTGGCATGACGCAGGGCACTGCGTCCGATCCTGTCTCGGACCAGCAAATGTGGCAACGGTTGGATGCCTACCGTGCTTACGCTACGCGGCTGGGTCACCCTGAGTTTGCCGCGCGGGAGCAGGCCGAGGCGGCAGCGGGGCGGCAGATGAGTGCCATCGTGCGGTTCGACGATCCTACGCGTCTCAGTCAGCTTAATCAGCCGTTTCTTTCCTTGACGCGGTGGTGGCTGGTGGACATCGCGGTCCTGTCCAACGTCTTCTGGCTGCTCCTGCTCGGCGGCCCGGCGGCGGGACTCATGCGTCTGATGCAGGTTCGGGAGGCCGGGGAACGCCCCGCCTGGGACTGGGTGGCTTTGCTGGGGCGGGTCGGGGCGGCCTGCGGCCTGCTCCTGTTGACGGCGTTCGTGGTGGTGCTGATCGCGAACCAGTGGAACTTCATCATCCAAAGCCCCGGCTGGCAGATGTGGGTCGGCGGGTTGGCTCTGCTGGCGGTCTCCGGGTTCCTCGTTCTGTTCGTCTTCCGCGCGCTCTTTCGGATGCCCGGTTCCCGCCGGCAGGGTATCTTCTGGACAGCAGGCATCCTGCTCCTGTCGGGCGCGGGTC
>JANOOM010000179.1:0-2920 GCA_031421335.1 Armatimonadota bacterium | reverse complement strand
GGTTTCCAGACCAATGCGGATTACAATGCCGCAAGGAATATCGCCTGCAAAGGGCTGGAAACACGGGCGAATGTAAGAGCGCCTAAAGTCGCGCACGCCTAGCGTGTAGTGGCAAAGCCACCTCCTTTAGAGGGCGGTTACTTACTCTGCTACTCTGATGCGGCAGGCAAAACCGGAAACACCAGATCGGAGGGAGTCGGATACAGGAGCAGAACAGAGAAGGGCAGAAGAGGGCGCGATGAATCGCGCCCCTACACCGAGGGGCATCCCCCTCACCCGAAATACTGCGCCAGATACTTCTGCGACCGGATCAGTCCCTTCATCTCCCCCTCACGCGTCCCATTGTAGCGCGAATCTTCCAGTTCCACCGAGACGTGGCCTTCGTAGCCGAACTGCGACAGCAGGGCGGCCGACCCAGACCAGGACACGACGCCGTCGCCGGGGATGCAGTAGCGCCACCAGCCCTCGCCGAAGCCGGGCTGGTTCTTCGCCGCCGAGTCGGGATAGTCGCCTGGCAAGGACGCGCCCAGGCGACCGGTCTCGTACAGGCGGTCGGCGTCCAGGGCCGTGTCCTTGCCGTGGGCGTGGCGGACGTGCGCGCCGAACTCCGACAAGAAGCGCAGCGGGTCCACGCCGACCCGGACCAGGTGGCTGGGGTCGTAGTTGAGCTTCAGAGCACCCGCGCCCTTCTCGGCGTCGAGGGCCAGCATGGCGCGGACGGTCTCAGGCGTCACGCCCAGGGCTGGGTAGTACGGGCCGCCGCCGGGGTAGCCTTCCATGCAGAAGGACACGCCCGCCGTCGCCAGCGACTCGCTGACGGCAGGCCAGCCCTCCGCCCAATTTGATAAGCTCGCGCCGCGCCCCTGAGAGTCCTCGGGGGGCAGGAACACGCCGAAGGCGCGCGTCAGGCCCTGATCCTGGGCGCGCTTGGCTGTCTCGGAGATCTTGGCGGCGGCGGCCGACCGCGCGCCCGCGTCTGGGGACAGCAGGGCGCCCGTCCCCCACAGGTCGAACGTGCCGACTTCAAGGCCCGCGCCGCGCACGGCCTGGACGTCGTCCGCGTCCGGGCTGCCGATGTCGAGCGCGCCGAAGCCGTGGTCTGCCGCCCAGTGGGCAAGCTCCGCCAGCGGCATCTTCAGTGAGCCGGGTATCCGAAATGCGATCGCCATTTGTGTCTCCTCCGTCTGCGTTTGGGTGTTTGGCCCATGTTCGGTGTGGTGCGCCAGCATTAGCCGTGCCCCACCTTTTCTCCTTCCTGCCCGCGCCGGGGAACCATTCAGCGGTCCCACCCGTCTTAAAAGGGCGCCGTCGTAACAGGGCGGACGCTTGACAGGCCCTTCCCAGTGTGCTATCCTTAGCCACACCCACACGGAGCAAACGAATCCATGCGAACGACACCCACCGCCGCCCTGACCCTGGCCTTTGGCCTGGGCGTCACCCTGGTCGGCATCCAGACCAGCCCTGCCGCGCCGCCCAAGGCCGCCAAAAAGCACGCCGGCGCTTCGCCTGCCGCCCTCATCGCGCAGGGCAAGACATTGGCCGAGAGCAACGGCTGCAACGGATGCCACTCGGCCACCTACGCCGGCAAGCAGGGCTTCTCGCCCTCCATCCGCGCGAACGGCGTCACCAAGCAATACAAGCTCGCCACCTGGGAGCGCATGATGAATACCGGCATCACCGAGGACGGTGGCCACGTCAATAAGCCGATGCCGGTTTACCACATGGTCGCCGCCAAGAGCGCCCCGCTTTACGCCTTCCTGACGAGCCTCAAGTAAAAGAAAACAAGTAGAAGCGAGAAGGCATGGCGACTGAACACACCGAGAAACTCGCCGACACGCAGTTCCGCGTCCTCCAAGGCCAGCTTGAGAGGATGCGGGGCATGCACTACGGTTACTACATCCAGTTCTTCCAGGCGGCCCACTTGTTCACGGTTCTGACCCTGCTGAACATCGCCGTCAGCCTATATCATCCCCTGCGGGCGGCCATCTTCGTGCTGCCCTTCTTCATCGTCTATGCCGGCTTCTTCTGTGCGTACCTGCTGACCTACAACCTGTTCGCCCGCATCTACGCCACGGCTTTAGAGAAAAAGATCAATATGATTCTGGGCGGCGACTTCCTGGTGGCACACCGCATGGAGGACGTCTATATCTATCAAACGCCCGGCCCTAAGTTTGTCGCGCTGGATTTGACTCGCCCCTACACCTTCATCAGTGCCAGCACCCTGTCGTTCACGGCCGGCGGCGGTTTGACCTACGCCCTGGCCGCCTTCCGGGCCTGGCAGCTCCTCCCCGAGCTTGCCCCACGCTACGCCCCGCTGCACCTCTACTGGCCCCTGCTGGTGGCTTGGACGCTGGGGCACCTGGCCTACCTGCTCTGGTTCTATGTCGGCGGCAAGCCCGAGAAGGAAATCGCTGCCATCGTCAATGGTGCCTACGGAACTGCCTGAAACGCAAAAATCTTGCCCCGCGACCACATTGGGGCTTGATTTTTCCAGCGCGGACGTGTATAATACACTTCGTTAACGCTTGGGGGATTAGCTCAGTTGGTAGAGTGCTTGCATGGCATGCAAGATGTCAGCGGTTCGAGCCCGCTATCCTCCACTCAAGCTTCAAGCAAACAAAAAGCGCCCGCCTGATATGAATATCGGGCGGGCGCTTTTGGCTGTCAGGCTCAGAACGGGGCAAGCGAAGGCGAGTGAATGAATTCACTCGCTGCGCACTAGACCTGTCCAGAGGACAGAGACAAGCGGGGCAGGAAGCGGCCCACAGCGATCTGTGTCTAAAAACCTCTTCCCTTGTCCCTTGGACAAATCTGAGCGGAGCGAGTGAATTCACTGATGTTACGCAGTGGGTTCCAGCGACGGGGCAGCCGGGCGGGTTCGGGCGAGTGAATGAATTCACTCGCTGGAAGGCGCTGCGCG
>JANOOM010000178.1:0-1942 GCA_031421335.1 Armatimonadota bacterium | reverse complement strand
ACGCAGCTTATCCTGGACATCTTCGCCCAGCGCGCCCGGACGCGCGAGGGCAAGATGCAGGTGGAACTGGCCCAGCTCATCTATCTGCTGCCGCGCCTTTCCTCGCTGTATACCAAGTTCGAGCGCCAGCAGGGCGGCATCGGCGGGCGTGGGCCGGGCGAGACGAAGCTGGAAAGCGACCGCCGCCGGGTCAAGGAGCGCATCTCGGCCCTCGGCCACGAGATAGACGAGATCAAGGAACAGCGCGCCCAGCAGCGCCAGTTCCGCCACAAGCTGCCCTTCCCGACATGCGCCCTCGTCGGCTATACTTCGGCGGGCAAGAGTACCCTGCTGAACCTGCTTTCGGGGGCCGAAGTCCTGGCCGACCGGATGCTCTTCTCCACGCTCGACCCGACCACGCGCCGCGTCGTCCTGCCGCACGGCGGCTGGTCCGTGCTGATGACCGACACGGTCGGCTTTATCCGCAACTTGCCGCACCACCTGGTCGTCTCGTTCCGCGCCACCTTGGAAGAGGTCATTCAGGCCGACTTCCTGATCCACGTCGTGGACACCAGCCACCCGGAGCGTGACCGGCAGATGCGCGCCGTCAATGAGGTCCTGACCGAACTAGGGGCTGCCGACAAGCCGATCATCACCGCCTTCAACAAAGCCGACATGGTGAAAGACCCCTATCTTTTGCAGGAACTTATCGCTTCCGTGCCAAATGCCTGCTATATGTCCGCCCTGCGCCGCGACGGCATCCCCTTCCTGATGGACCGCATGGAGGCGACGCTGCAAACGCTGCTCGCTACCGTCACCCTCGTTTTGCCCTACGGCCGCAGCGACATCGTCGCCCAGTGCTACGAGATGGGCCGGGTGCATTCCGTTGACTACGGACCCGAGACCATCACCGTCCGCGCCGACATCGCCAAAGAACTGGCGGGGCGGTTGGTCCAGTACACGCCGGGCTACATCTCCGACGGCGTGTGAGACGCCGCGCCCGAATGGGGTGGTGCCTCTTGGGAGTGGGTGCGAGAGGTTTGTGTTGTCCCAAACGCAGAGTATCATGCTGCCCGATGATCCCGGAGACCACCCATTCACCCTGCGGCTTGAAGCCGATGAGCCGCTGCTCTAGGTTAAGCGGTCGGACGAGTCGGTCTTCATGCGACAGCAGCGAGCGGGCCTCCAGGCGCGGGCGAAGCCGGGCAGCCCCTTCTACAAACTTCTGGCAGCGTCACCCTACGCGTCAAGCAGGACAGCACCGTCCTGCGCGACCTCGGCACGTCCGCCATGCGCGTCAGCGCCCACCCACACCTGGACGCGTGGGGCGGCGAAGCCATTGACTTCATCGTCGAGCTGGCCCCAGCAGGCGCGTCTCCACTCGGGACAAATGCCTAAATTAGCCTCGTCTTCGGCAACGGAGACACCAAGTTGCTGAGCGACACCGCCCGCCCCGACGGCACGCGCCACCTCGTCTACGCCACCGTGTTCTTCACGCCGCGCCGGGACGCACGCTGGTAGTAAGCAGCCGGTCGGGTATACTAAGGCGTGTGTGCGTTCAAAACTTCTAACCCCCTGACGACTGCCCCCGAAGGAGGCCCGCCGCTCGACACGCTGGAAGGCGTCATCGAGCGCATCACCTTCCACAACGAGGAGAACGGCTACACCGTGGCCCGACTCCTGCCCCCGAACGCGCGTGACGTCATCACCATCCTTGGCAATTTTTCCAACCCCGTCGTCGGCGAAAGCCTGCTCTGCCACGGCACCTGGACTCAGCACCCGCAGTGGGGGAAGCAGATGACGGTGGCCCGCTACGAGGTCGTCCGACCCGCCACCGCCTTCGCCATCGAGAAGTATCTGGGCAGCGGCATGGTTAAAGGCGTCGGCCCGGTCACGGCCAAGCGCATCGTCAATAAGTTCGGCGACCAGGCCCTGGACATCATCGAGCATCACCCGCGCAAGC
>JANOOM010000177.1:0-7125 GCA_031421335.1 Armatimonadota bacterium | reverse complement strand
GTTCATGATCTCCTGGGCGGTGAGGCCCGTGTGCGGCAGTTCCTCGTCGGTGCAGCCCCAGACCTGGCAAATGTACTTGCGGTGCTCGGGGTTCTCGATGTCGCGGTTGCCCGGCAGCTGGTCGCACTTGTGGCCGTGCTCGCGGCCCCCCTGCCCGTTGCCCTGGCCGGTGATGCACCCGTAGCCGCAGTGCGGCCGGCCGGCCTTGCCCAGAGCGAGGGCCAGGTTGATGAAGGCCAGGGTGTTGTCCACACCCTTGGACTGCTGCCCCGCGCCGCGCGCCGTTAGCACCATTCCCGTGGCGGCCTCGCCCAAGAGGTGCGCCGCTTTGACGATCTGGGCGGTCGGGACACCCGTGATGCGCTCGACCCGGTCGGGCCAGAACGAGGCGATGATGCGCCGGACGCTCTCCCAGCCGGTCGTCCGGGATGAGATGAACTCGTGGTCCAGCAGCCCGTCGGCGGCGGCGACGTGCAGCAGGCCGTTCGCCAAAGCCGTGTCCGTGCCGGGCGTGAGCTGCAAATGCAGCGTCGCTAGCTCCGCCGTGGCCGTCCGGCGCGGGTCGGCAACGATCAGGGCGCCGCCGTTCTCGCGCTGGCGCTCGAAATACTGCATGATGGGCGGCATGGTCTCGGCGGGGTTGCCGCCGATCAGCAGGATGGCCTCGGCGCCGGGAATGTCTTCCAGCGGGAAGGGCAGGCCGCGGTCTATGCCGAACGCTTTGATGCCCGCCGCCGCCTCAGACGCCATGCAGAAGCGCCCGTTGTAGTCAATGTGGGGCGTCCGCAGGGCGACGCGGGCGAACTTGCCCAGCCAGTAGGCTTTTTCGTTGGTCAGCCCGCCCCCGCCGAAGACGCCGACCGAGTCGCGCCCGTAAACGGCCTGGGCCGCCTGGATACCCACCGCAACACGGTCCAGAGCCTCGTCCCACGTCGCGGGCCGTTGGGGGCCGCCTTTGACGGCCCGCACGAGCGGTGTCCGCAGCCGGTCCGGGTGATCGAGCAGGTCCGCCGCCGTCCAGCCCTTCTGGCACAGGCCGCCCTTGTTGGTCGGGAAGTCGGGACGCGGCTGCACTTGCAGCAGGCCTTGGGCGTCCGGCACGAGGTTCATACCGCACTGGAGGGCGCAGTATGGGCAGTGGGTGGCGGTGGGAGTGTTCAAGGAAATGCTCATCTCGCCTCGTATTCCTCTAAAATGCCGACATCCACGACGACGGTCCCGGTCAGCCCGCGCGGAGCGGCCAGGCCCACCTCGATGCGCGACCCGGCCTCGTGCGTCTCGGTGATGGACAGCGGCACATGGAAGTCGGCCTTGGGGCCGACGGGGAAGTAGCGAATGGCGCGGCCGTTGACGGACAGCGTCAGGTACAGCAGGTCGTCGGACAGGTTGCCGGCCCGGAAATAGATCACCTCAGCCTTGCTGCCGGGCGGCACGATGTAGCACAGATCGTCGTGGAGCGGCCCCAGGTCGAAGAAGCCGCGCCCGGCGAACGGGAAGACGCCCTGCAAGAAGCGCGGCGTGGCTTTCCCCGTCCGCGTCAGCCGCTGCTGGCGGGTCTCGGTGGTCGTGGTCTGGGCGTCGCTGTCAAGGAAGGGGTCGGCGTAGCTCATCGGCGTCAGTCGCTTTCTTCTCGGAGAGATTCAAAGAAGGCGGCGTCGCCGGGAGGAGCCACAGGGCGGTGTGGCGAACCAAAGAAAGGAACATGAGGGAGCAAAGCCGGCGCGTCGGTGCGTTCGGCCCTACCTCCTTAGAATACCGTGCCAATGTTTCGGCAGTGTTTCCGGCGCGGGGTGGGGGAGAAAATCTTGCAGATGACGGCAGTGATCCTCGCCGGGGGCGAAAGCCGGCGCATGGGGACGGACAAGGCCGCGCTTGTCTTCGGCGGCATCCCGCTCTTGGAGCGCGCCGCCCGCGCCGCGCTGACCGCCGGCCTGCCGGTGCTGGTCGTAGGCCGGGAGCGCCCTGACGGCTGGCCCCTGCCCGCCGTGGACTTCGCGCCCGACGCCGCCCCCGGACGCGGCCCATTGGGCGGTCTGGAAACGGCCCTCGTCCGAGCGAGGACATCGGTCCTCGCCCTCGCCTGCGACACGCCGCTGCTCGGCCCCAACGCCCTCGCCTGGCTGCGGGACCGAGCGGCATCGGAGGCCAGCACACACGGCCTGGCCGTCCTGAACGGCGGGCAGTGGGAGCCTCTGTTTTCGGTCTACGCCCCCGCCTGCCTGCCGCTGATCGAGGCCCGCCTCACTTCGGGGCGGCTGTCTCTGCACGGCCTGATCGAGTCGGGCGAATTCGGGCGTGCTGACGCGCCGGACTGGGTGGCGGCGCAGCTCGTCAACGTCAACACGCCCGAAGACTTGGCCCGGCTGTGACAAACCAAAACGGCCTCCCCCAGTATTGGGGGAGGCCGTCGGGTGTCATCGATCACCGACTGGCGGGGGCCGCCACGAGGGGCCGTTCGGACGCGCTGGGTGAAGTCGGTGTCGCCTGACCTGTCCCCCAAGATGGGTTCTGTACGATCCCGCCCGAGGGTCCCATGACGTACATAGGACCCGAATGTTGGCCCTTCTGAGAGGAAGGCCGCAGCGCCACTGCCGCGTTCGGCCCTGGGGGCGGCGCTTTCGTGAGGGTCGGGTCGGACTGCTGAACTCGCGAGGTGATCAGAAACCCGATGCCGACCACGGCCACGATCGCGCCGGCGGCGAGCGACGCTTTGGTGATGAGCGTCATGCCCGCCTTTTGTTCGGTTTTGTTCATATGTCATCCGCTCCCGCTTTTCGCAGCGACCAGAGATATTGGGTGATGTCGGTAATCACGATGCTATCCGCGCTGATGCCGGCATGCCAGTTAGTTCCCGCCGCCAGGTTCCCCGGCGTCATCCATTTGGTATGACCGTCGCAGAACATGACATTGGTCCCACCTCTGTGCCTGACGGAAACACCGCCGGTCGAAGAAGTTGGTTCAGAACCGTAGTGAGGCCCGTCACCCCACTGGTCGGCGCCCCATGCGCCGAAGGTCTCATAAGCCTGTGGGGCAGTGACGACAGCTGGGCTTGCGACGAAATACATGGTCGGGTAGGCGGAACCGTTGCCACCTACGGGGACCTCCGTTTTTACGTCAGTCGCGAAAACGGTAGAAGACGAGGAATCGAGCTGGGCGTCTGAGATCGGCACGCCAAAGTAGGAATATTTCGCGTTCCCTGACGAGTTGGTGATCGGGCAGAGGTAGTCCGCGTTCATGCCGTAGCTGCCGCCCCACTCCCACCAGCCGTTCCCGATGACGCCGTTTGCGTCCTTTGAAGCGTCACCCAGAGCATGGCCCGACCACATCCCGAAAGGATCATCCGCGGCATCCGGGCAGCGGAAGATGCGCCAGTTCTTGACGTAGGGCTGGATCAGGTCCGGCCAGCACATCAGTGCCTGACCTGGGGCCTGGTAGCTGCAAAGCGGGTAGCGCTCGTCCGCGTCCTGGATGTACTGCATGACACCTAGACCGATCTGCTTTTCATTGCTCAGGCAGGCCGTGCGGCGGGCGTTCTCCCGAACGCTTTGGAAGACGGGGAACAAGATCGCCGCGAGAATCGCGATGATGGCGATGACGACGAGCAGCTCGATCAGGGTGAAGCCCTGCGGGGAGCGGCCCGAGAGGCGGGGGCGTGTCGGCATGATTTTCCCTTCCAGGTCACGGGGCGAATAGGTTGGCCGCAGGCACTGGCCTGATAGCTATCGCGGGAGCTTCGCATCGTTGCAAGTGGAAGGGGAACGGAGCGAAACGAGGGCGGGCGGGGAGCATCAACGCTCCATACTGACGGCCTATTGTAGCATCTTTTACATTTTATATAAACATATTTTTGACAGATAAGTGCGTATTCTTGCTAGCATTACGGCACTGAGCCGAGGCGCTCCTGAGCTCGCTTGCGGAATACGGTGTCTATTTCCAGACCGTTTTGCAGGATCACCTCGATGTCGAAGTCCAGCAGCCGGCGCAGGGAGGCGACGAACTCCAGCCAGGACTCGGCGGTCCAGACATGATAGTGGATGCTGTAATCCTGGGCCATCAGGCGCTCCATGTCGGCCCGCATCTGTTCCTCCGTATGGTCCTCCTTGTGATAAGCGTTCCCGCCGCGCACGAATTCCTCGAAGTGACGCGCCCTGGTCCACTCCGGGCGGCCCTCGTAGTCGCGCCAGAAGTGCGGGAGCGGCGTCACCTCGCGGCACTTGTCAAAGGTGAACCGCTTGTCGGGCGTCGCCATGAACAGGCACCCCCCGACTTTCAGCACGCGGAAATGGTTTCCCAGGGCGCGAATCGGGTCGGCGCAGTGCTCGATGAAGTGGTTGGCGATCACGAAGTCCAGCGAGTCGTCGGCGAACGAGCGCAGGGTCTCGCCGTCCTCCACCCTGTCCACGCGCGTCAAGGCCAGCGCCGCAAGCTCCGGGTACTGCCGCCGCAGGTCCGGCACGGTCATGCGGTCCACATAGGTGACGCGCGCCCGGCGCGGGACGGGGAGCGGCTGGTCGAGCGCGCCGATCTCGATGCCCGCGCCGCGCAGGGAGGCGGCCGCCACCTTGCGGCGGTTCAGCAGGTGCCGGTGGGCGAACTGTTCGTAGTAGAGTCGGCGCAGCAGCGGGCGGGGTGATCTCATGGTTTATGGTGACACAGCGCGGTCGCCCCTGTCAAGCCGGCCCACCGCTGGTCCTCCCTTTCAGCGTCAGGCAGGGCCGCTCTACCAGGTGCCAGCTCAGGGCCGCACACGCCAGCGTGAGCGGGAAGGCGGCGGCCAGCAGCGCGTAAGGCGTGGAAGCGCCGTGCAGGATCAAGAGCTGCTGGATCGGAAAAGCGTACAAGTATAGGCCATAGGAAAAATCCCCGTAGCGGGCGAAGCGCTGGAGTCTGGGGATCGGGAGGAAGGCAGCGAAGAACAGGGCGTAGGAGCCGAAGACCGGCAAAGCGGCGTTGAACCACCCCGGCCACCGGCCCGCCGCGAGCAGGGCGAGTAGGGACAGAGCGAACAGGGCCGGAGAAGCGGGGAGGCGGTCCCGGTATAAGTAGAAGGTCATGCCCGAAAAAAAGCACGCCGATAGCCGGAGCCACTGGGCCGGGTTCCCGACCCAGGCGATCTCCCGGTTTGGGGCGAGGGCGACGACGGTCTGTGACAGAGCGTAAAGGCCGAACAGCAGCGCGAACAGCAATGCGACCCCGATCCCGCGCCCGCGCTTGAACAAGCCGAGCAGCCCGAGGAGGGCGCACAGCAGGTACATCTCGAACTCATAGCGCAGGGTCCAGAAGGAGCCGTCCAGCACGGAGCGGAAGGGCAGCCGCGTGAAAACGTGAGTGAGGTCCGGCCCTACCACGTCGGCGGGCAGCAGCGGCAGGTACAGGAGGAACCTTGAAAGTCCGAAGGAGTGCCAGTAGGCCGCCGCCCCATCCGCCCCCAGTGGACCGAACACGAACGCGCAGGCCGCCGAAGCCAGGACGAAGCCGGGATAGATCCGCAGGATGCGCTTGCGCCCGAACGCCCACAGGCCCCGGCTGCGCTGCCAGCTCATCGTCACCAGAAAGCCGCTGATGACGAAAAAGAAGCTCACGGCCGCCCCGCCCGCGAGCGTCGCCACAGATTCAACGGTGCCTCCCCGTCCTGGCGCGGCGGCGGGCAGCAGCCCGAAGCAGTGATAAAACAGCACCAGCGCGGCGAATAGGAACCGCAGGAAGTCGAAGTTGTTTTGCCGGCCCTCGGCGGCGGGCGCGAAGGTCTGGAGGCGGGAAAAGCGGGGCGGTGCCATGCCCCAACAATAACACGGCGCCCGCCCCGCTGTCAAGGCACGGACTGGGTATAATCCCGGCATGAATACCCGAATCCTGCCGCCGCTTGCTGTTCTCGGCCTGCTGGCTGCCGCTCCCGTCTGCGCGGCTCCCCCCGCCGCGTCGCCGTTCTATCACCTGCTCCAAAAGGTCACGCTGGGCGGGGAGGGCGGCTGGGATTACCTCACCGTTGACCCGAATGCCCGGCGGCTGTATATCAGCCGGGGGACGCACGTCATGGTCGTCAGCGCCGACACCTACAAGGTCATCGGAGACATCCCCAATACGCAGGGTGTCCACGGCATCGCCCTCGCCCCCAGCCTCGGGCGCGGCTTCACCTCCAACGGCCAGGCGAACACGGTCACGACCTTCGACTTGAAGACTCTGAAAGTCATTGGGACCGCCCCGACCGGCGACCGGCCCGACGCCATCCTCTACGAGCCGGCCACGCGCCGCGTCTTCACCTTTAACGGCGGTGGCAACAGTGCCACGGCCATTGACGCGGTCACGGGGAAGGTGCTGAAGACGATCCCCCTGGGCGGGCGGCCAGAGTTTGCGGCGGCGGACGGCAAGGGCATGGTCTACGACAACATCGAGGACAAGAACGAGGTCGTTTCCATCAACGCCAAAACGCTGGTCCTGACGCACCGCTACCCGCTGGCCCCGCTGGAGTCCCCCTCGGGGCTTTCGATTGACCCAAAGAGTCGCCGCCTGTTCGCTGTCTGCGACGGCAACAAGATGGCCGTCGTCAACGCCGACACGGGCGCCCTCGTCGCCTCGCCCGCCATCGGCGGCGGTCCGGACGCCGCCGACTTCGACCCGAGCGCGCGCCTGGCCTTCAGCTCGAACGGCGCGGACGGCACGCTCTCCGTCATCCGCGAGAACACCCCGAACTCGTACAGCCCGGCTCAGACCGTGCCGACCCAGGCCGGCGCGCGCACGATGGCGCTGGACACCAAAACGCGCCGCGTCTTCCTGGTGACAGCAAAGCCCCTGCCGGCGACGCCGGGCGCCCCGCCGTGGCGCCGCTCCTACGTTCCCGGCACGTTCACGTTGCTGGTGTTCGGGCCGTAAAGGGCGACTCTGTGTGGGGGCGCGATTCGCCGCGCCCCCACTTTGCTCTCGCCGTGTCGTCCCGACGCGGCACGCGTAAGGTGCCCCATGCCAGCCACGTCACCCGAACAGCCGTACCACCGCGCCGCTCACCAGGCCGCACAGGGCCACGCGGCGTCAATGTCCGCGAAGCCGCCCCATGATGCCGCCCCATGATGCCGCCCCATGATGCCGCCCCATGATGCCGCCCCATGATGCCGCCCCATGATGCTGCCG
>JANOOM010000176.1:0-1897 GCA_031421335.1 Armatimonadota bacterium | reverse complement strand
CTGGGCGACCGCCTGCGGCACGAGGACAGGGTCGGAAAGTGGGGCAAGCTCGACCAGCCAGGCCCCGTCGCCCTCGCCGGTCAGCATGTTCGCGGCGGCCTGAAGGGCGAGCCGAGTCTTGCCGGTCCCACCCATGCCGGTCAACGTCAAAAGGCGGGATTTGCCCAGAAGGGCCTCGACCTGGGCGACCTCATCGGCCCGCCCGACAAAGCTGGAGATCTGCTGGGGCAGGTTGTGGAGCAGACTGGGGTTGCTCAGGGACCGCAGGGGCGGGAAATTGCGGGGCAGGCCGGGCGCGAGGAGCTGGAACAGGCGCTCAGGCTGGCCCAGATCTTTGAGGCGGTGTTCGCCCAGGTCGAGCAGGGAAGCGCCGGGTGGCAGGGCGTCCAAGGCCAGACCTTGGGCCGTCAGGGACAGCAGGACTTGTCCCCCGTGGCCGGCTGACAGCACGCGAGCAGCCCGGTTGAGGGGCTGGCCGAAATAATCGCCGTCGCGCTGCTCCGCCGCCCCCGCGTACAGGGCCATCCGCACCAGAAGCGGCGCGTCCGTTTCCCAGGGCTGCTCTGCCAGGGCGTGCTGGGCGTCGCCCGCCGCCGCCAGGGCGTCGGAAGCGGCGGCGAAGGCGGCGCAGAAGGCGTCCCCGATGGTTTTGAAGACGACCCCGCCGTGGCGGGCGATGGCCGCGCGCAGGACGCCGTCGTGGCGGGCGAGCGCGGGCCGCATGGCATCCGGCTGCCGCTCCCAGGACTTGGTGCTGCCCTCGATGTCGGTAAAAAGAAAAGTGACGATCCCGGTCGGCAGGGCAGAAGGCGGCCCGGCCGGTGACTTGGCGGGTGGGGCGAGTGTCGGAGACAAGGACCTTCTCCTTTCCGGCGTCGGGTCTGCTGCGGCAGCATTGTTATACCTCAACGCCGGGTAGAATGACGCAATGTCCTCGCCGACGAGAATGGAACCAAGGGAGCTTCGCTTCTTCGCCCTGGGATCGGCGCTCTCGCGGGGCGCGTTCGCCTATGCCGAGCTTGCCAAAGCGGCGGACGGTGTGGCCCAGATGCGCTCCCGAATCGCGCAGGTGGGGCAACTGGCAAAACTCGCGCCGGTGGCGGAGCGCAACCGGAAAATGGCCGGGGAGCATATCGCGCAGGCGCTGGCCTTGATGCGCGCCCTGGACGCGCCGCCCGCCGCCCTGGCCCCGGTCGAGAAGGCTGCTGCGCGGCTGGCCGGCCCCGTCCCGGTCTCAAGCGACGCCAGACCCCTCCTGCTCGTCAACCGGGATGCAGCCCGCGTCTTGTCGTCGCTGGCCGAGTTTCGGGCGCTTTCGTCCCTGCCGGCAGACCCGGCCCTGTCTTGCTGGCTGGGCGAGGCCGGGAGGGCGGGAGTCCTCGTCACCCGCGTGCGGGCCGCCGCCGACCACGCGCTTCCCGCCCTGTTGCCGCCTGCCCCGCATCTCGCGGCAGACCTCAGCGCCCTGCGCGACTGGCTCGCGCGGCGGGGATCGGACGCGCCGGTGCCGGACTCGCCGATGCCCGAGTCGGACGGGCCGCTGACCGAGGCGCGGCTCTTGGCGCTGGGCGACTTTTGCCGCCGCGTGGAGGCGCTTTGACAGCGGCTCCCTCGCCCCCCGCCCCTGCGCCGTTCCGCCGTCCTATCCGCGCATGTCCATCCCGTCGTTCACTGTCATCGTCGTGCCCGCCCCGATGCCCCGGCTGCCGCCGGCGGGGAGGGGGCGGTTGAAACCGCACCAACAAAGGCACAAAACCTGCCTCCGCAGGTTAAGAGTCTGACTCCGATCTGAGTCCACGGAGGTGAGGGTTTTAGTGGGGTGACTTCGTGCCTTTGTTGGTGCGGTTTCAACCGTCCCCTTCGCAGACTTCTACTCCAACTCTTCCATCTCCTGGTC
>JANOOM010000175.1:0-1734 GCA_031421335.1 Armatimonadota bacterium | reverse complement strand
GCCGGCGAGAATGTTCGGCGCATCGTCTCGCGCCTGCAAACGATCGGCTACGAGTTCGGGGGACCAGACTCCGATCAATCCCCCTACCTGTCGCCCCCCGATGGGCCGCCCCCCGAGCACATCAAGCCGAACGTGGCCCGCATGGAGCGGGAGACGGGGCCGTGGCCTCGTCAATGCGCGCCTGGTACGAAGTCGGCGGCAGCGTGGACTTGGCCGGCTTCCATCCCGACTGGCCGGACGTCTACACGGACCCGCTCGTCATTTATCCAACCAGGGTCACTTTTGATGAATATCAGGAGTGGCGGCATTATGTCGCCGAAAATGGGCCGGAGGAGATAGGGCCGTTCGGGGCTGCAATCGCGCCGGTGGGGCGGCTTTCCCGGCTTCGACGTCCGGCACCCGATGAACCCGCAACATCTCGTGGAGGGCGTGGTGATGCCGCCGGAACACCTGGCCCTACGGATGTCGGATTTGTTGCCGATCTAGGAGTGATCAATGCCTTCTCGCCGCATCGGTTTTCTTTATGACCCCGTCGTCCTGGACCACCAGCCGCCGGAGGGACACCCGGAGCGGCCCGCCCGCGTCCGCGACACCTTCGCCCTGCTGGAAGCTGAGGGGATGCTGGACCGCCTGACGCGCCTACCCGTCACACCCGCGACGCGGGCACAGATCGAGCGGGTACATACGCCGGCCTATCTGGACAAGGTGGAGCGCATCGTCAAGGGGGGAGGCGGGTATCTGGACGCGGGGGACACGATCGCCTCGGCAGGCTCATGGGAAGCGGCCAAGGCGGCCTCGGGCGCGAGCATCGGGGCTGTGGACGCCGTCATGGGCGGGGCGGTAGACGCGGCCTTCGCCCTCGTCCGCCCGCCTGGACACCACGCGCCGCCGGACCGGGCGATGGGATTCTGCATCCTGAACCACGCGGCCGTCGCCGCCGCCCATGCCGCCGCCGAGTATGGGTTGTCGCGCGTCCTGCTGGTGGACTTCGATGTCCACCACGGCAACGGGACGCAAGACTGCTTTTACGACTCGCCCGACGTGCTCTACTTCTCGACCCACCAGTCCCCCGCCTACCCTTTCACGGGCGCGGTGGTCGAAACCGGGGAAGGCGCTGGCGTCGGGTACACGGTCAATGTTCCCCTGCCCCCGGACGTCGGCGATGCGGGCTTCGTGTCGGCGTTTGACACCATCCTGCGGCCTCTCGCCGCCCGCTTCAAGCCTGAGATAGTCATCGTCTCGGCGGGCTATGACGCCCACTGGCGCAATTCCCGCTATGTGGCGGGCATCCGGGAGCGCCTGACGGTGCGCGGCCTGGCCGCCCTCTCCCGGTGCCTCCAAGAGATCGCCGACGCCTATTGCCCCGGCAGACTGGTCGGCATCCTGGAAGGCGGCTACGACTTAGAAGCGCTGGGATGGGGCGTCCTGGGCACGTTGCGCGTCTGGCTCGGCGACGCGGATGCCGCCATAGAAGACCCGCTCGGCCCCCCGCCGACGGCGGCGCGGGAGCCAGACATCACAGCGCTGCTGGAACAAGTGCGGCAGGTGCATAAGCTCTGATCCTACCCCCGGCGCAAGCGCCGACCCCTCCCTGCTAGGGAAGGGTAAGAAAAAGAAGGGTAAGGAGAAGAAGGGCAGGATAAAAGAGCGGGTATCTTCATCCCTCGTGACTGTTCACCCTTCCCTAACAGGGAGGGGTCGGCGCTTGCGCCGGGGGTAGGATCAGACGCCGTC
>JANOOM010000174.1:0-4653 GCA_031421335.1 Armatimonadota bacterium | reverse complement strand
ACAAGCCTACTCCCCACGCCACAATACCTCTGCGCCCACCTGCGCCCAAAGGACTTTTCACATGGAACTCGGACTGACCGGCAAGGTCGCCATCGTCGCCGCCTCCTCCCAGGGGCTGGGGCGGGCCTGCGCCGAGGCATTGGCCCGCGAGGGCGCGCGGGTCGTCATCAACGGGCGGCGGCCCGAGGCGCTGGCCCTGGCCGCCCAGTCCATCCGGCAGGTGATGGCCGTCCGCGGCGCGGACGTCCACACGGTCGCCGGGGACGTCACGGACCCCGAGGCCATCAACCGCCTGATCAAAGCGACTTTGGCGAAGTTCGGGCAGCTCGACATTCTGGTGACGAACGGCGGCGGGCCGGCGCCGGGCCGCTTTGCCGACCTGTCGGAGCGGGACTGGTCGGCGGGCCTGGACAGCACCCTCTGGCCGGTCCTGCGGCTGATCCGGGCGGCCGTCCCGCACCTGACGGCCGCCAAAGAGCGCGGCGGGGGACGCATCATCAATATCGTCTCCACGAGCGCCAAGCAGCCCATTCCCGGCTTGTTCCTGTCCAGCGCCCTGCGGCCCGCCGTGATCGGCCTGGCGAAAAGTCTGTCGGTCGAGCTTGCCGCCGACGGCATCCTGGTCAACAACGTTTGCCCCGGCTCGTTTGATACCGACCGCATCAAGCACGTCTACGAGGCCCGCGCCGAGGGCACCCCTTATACGGTGGAACAGATCGCCGCCAGGCCGCCGAGGCCATTCCATTGCGGCGTCTGGGCGATCCGCGCGAGCTAGGCAGCGTCGTCGCCTTCCTCGCCTCCGACAAGGCGAGCTATCTGACGGGCCAGACGCTGTCGGTGGACGGCGGGCTGGTGAACGGGTTGTTCGGCTAGAGCGCGCGCCGGGCTGATTTTACATGGGGCTGAACCCCCATGCTTTAGAAGTGCAAGCCCCCGCCTTCGCGGGCGGAGATTATCGGAGATACTGGGGAGGGGAAGAAGAGCAAGGCGTATTTCGCCTTCCAGTCGCTCTGGACGCGGGTACGGGGCGGCTGGAAGGTGAAGCGCACGAGCAGCACCGATGCCGACCTGCGCGCGAACAACCAGGCGCTGATTGACGGGCAGGAGCCGAACGGCAACATGATGTCGCTGCCCATTGACGTCACAGTGAGGGTCATCAGCCGTTAGGGGTGCCGCAGGAGCAGTAGGACGCACGCGGCGCCGACAGTCAGAGCCAGCCACGACGAGGACAGCCGCAGGCCCCAAAGCCCTTCCGGCGTCCGCCGGGCCGCGTACCCCAGTGCCAGGGACAGAAGTGCGGACAGGCTGAAAGTCAGTAGCAGCGGCACCGATGTGTTCGAGGGCAGGAATAGCCCCAGGTGCCTACTGAAAGTGACGACGCCGAGAGCGCCGATGCTGGCCCCGAGGGCCGACAAAGACAGCAGGCCGATGCCCTCCTCTTGCCGAAGCGGGACCGGCGCCCCCTGTCGTTGTGCCTCGGAAAGTCGCGCCAGGAGGTTTCCCGTCGGTACAGACAATGCGAGGACGAGCGGCATCATGAGGTCTATGAAGTTTCTTGGCCCGATCGCACCCCAGAAGAGTGCTACGTTGAGCATGAGCAGGACGGCGACCTGGATCAGCCATGACGGCAGGGGATTCAACTGGGCGTAGTTCTGGTAGCGCTTTAGCACCATAACCTCCGCAGCCTTACAATATAAGGACGTAATCACTGAGTCGGCTACGGCTTCAGCAGGACTTTGAGGCTTTCGGTGCCGTCGTGGACCAGGTGGATACCGCGCTCGAAGTCTTCCAGCGGCAAGACGTGCGTGACGAAGACGCTGCCGTCTATCGCCCCGGAGGCCAGGGACTGGATGACGCTGGGATAGCAGTTCGGGCCTAAGTGTCCGCCCTTAATGGTCAGTTCTTTGGTGTCTCCGATGACCGTCCAGTCGGTCGTCACGGGGGCGCCCATGACGGAAAACTCGACGAACGTGCCGGCCTTGCGGATGGCCCGCAGGCCCTGCTCGACCGAGGCGGGGGCGCCGGTGGCTTCAATGTAGACGTCGCAGCCGTAGCCCTCGGTCATGTCCAAAATGGCCTGCACCACGTCTTCAGAGCGCGGGTTGAGGGTGTGGGTCGCCCCGAGATGTTTGGCACGGGTCAAGCGGTCGTCGGACAGGTCAACGGCGACGACCGCAGCGGGCGATTTCAGGCGGGCATAGGCGACGATGCCCAGGCCGATGGTCCCGCAGCCCGCGACCACGACCACATCCCCGAACTCGATCCCGCCGCGCCGGACGGCATGCATGGAGCAGGCCAATGGCTCGATCAGGGCAGCGTATTCGATCTTGAGGCTCTGCGGGACCTTGTGGTTGATCGCGCCGGCCGGGAACTTCAAGTAATCGGCCCACCCACCCGGCGTCCGCCGACGGAAGCCGTAGATGTCGTGGACCGCGCACAAGTGGTACAAGCCGCGCCGGCAGTAGCGGCACGACCAGCAGGGAACGATCTGTTCCGAGATGGCCCGGTCGCCCAGCGCCAGCCCGTACTGCGCCGCCGCGCCTTCGCCCAGGGCGACGACGGTGCCGATGAATTCGTGGCCCGCCGTGACCGGTGCCTGACAGTAGCCCTCGCGGTGGGCGTCACCCCACAGCATCGGCGCCCCGGTGTAGCACTTGACGTCTGAAGCGCAGATGCCCGCCGCGTCTACGCGGATGACGACCTCGCCCGGCCCCGCCTGCGGCGTGGGCTTTTCTTCAAGCCGGTAGTCGTGAGGCGCGTGGCAGACGACGGCGCGCATGGTGCGTGGCAGGGTTTCGGGAGCCTGAGCGGGCATGGCAGTCTCTTTCTTCTGGTTCTGTAGGGGCGCAGCAAGCAGTTCCCCTACAAATCCTGGCCCTGCGGCAGCATCACGAGGTCGCGGATGGTGACGTGTGCAGGCTGGGACAGCATGAACACGGCGGCCTCGGCCACGTCCTCCGAGCGCAGCCAGGCGCGTTCGGCCACGCCCCGCGCGATCTCGGCCTCATCGGTGATGCCCCACAGCTCGTTAGCGACCTTGCCCGGCGCGAGCGACATGACGCGGACGCCGGCCGGCAGGACCTGGCGGCGCAGTGTATGGACCAGTCCCTGGACGGCATGTTTGGAGGCGCTGTAGATCGGCTCCCCAGGGATGTCAATGAAGCCGGAGATGGAACTGGTGACAAGGATGTCGCCGGACCCCTGTGCGGTCAGGTACGGCAGGACGGCATGGACACAGCGCAGGACGCCGTTGATGTTCACGTCCAGCACGCGCGCCCACTCGTCCGGGCCGCTGTCCATGAGCGGTTCCCGGAGGAAAACGCCGGCATTGGCGAACAGGGCATCTAGGCGCCCGAAGCGGTCCACTGTCTGCTGCACCATCCGGGCGGCGTCCGCGCCCGATGTGACATCAGCCGGGACGGCCAGCGCGTCCGGGCCAAGTTCCTCGGCAAGCACCGTCAGCTTGTCCGCCGAGCGGGCGGCGAGCGTCAGGTGGCAGCCGCACCGGGCCAGGGCGCGGGCAGTCGCCGCGCCGATACCGGAACTGGCTCCCGTGATGATGACGACCTTCCCCGCGAGTGAGTGATCCATGTTGGCGTCCTTCGAGATGTTTGCACTTGACGGGCGCAGGCGGGCGGGATACAATCCGGTTGACCCGCTCTGCCCGTTCGCCCCCATGATAACATGCCGCCTGGGGCCTGTCAAGAAGATTAGTGCGAAGGACGCTGTCCTCGCTCGCTTTCGGCCTCCCGTGCGCCCGCGCCCTTCCCGTTCGTCATGCCACGCGGTGACGCCAGGCCCCCGGTGCTGGAGGTGCCGGGCTGAACGACGGGCCGGCGGCACCGCCCGCCGGCGAGCCGTGAGGCTTCTTCACTGCTTCTTCACTGTTTCGGCGTGGGCCAGTTCTTTTCCCGGCCCTCCTTGATGATTAGGACGAGCTGGTCATAGGTGAGGTGGAACCGATTACAGAAGTGGGCGTGGTGCTTTTCCAGGAGATAAGCGTTGAACTGTGCCTGTCGCAGCGCCTGGGCCATAGCCTTCTGCTTGGTGTAGCCGCGCCAGGACGGGTCCGGAACCGAGTAGGTGCGTGCGGCCTGGGCGTGGGCGTGCTGGTCAATCTCGGCCAGTTCCCAGGCCATCTGCTGGCGCTGGGCGATGACGAACTTGTCGCTGACAGGCGCGTAGGGATTTGGCGGCTTTTGGGCGGGCGGCGCGGGATGGTACAGGACCGTCCCGCGCGTGTCCCCGGCAGAAAGGACGCTGACGCCGGGCGGCGGGGGCAGGGGCGCGGGCGGCGGGGGCGGCTTGGCACACCCCCCGGCCACTCCCAGAGCCGTCAGGGCGGCAAGGAGGGGCGCGGGCCGCGTCGGGAAGGAACTCATTCCCCTTTTATACCCCATGCCCGCGCTGATTTGGAGTCTGGTGCCGGCCCGGCGGGGCGGTGGATGGGGAACCCACCCCGCTGCAAGCAGCGACCCTCCCGAAGCGGGAGGGTGGGCTGAGAAGGTTGTTGGGGGGTTTACTGGGATGATTTGGGGGTAAGGCGGTTAAGGGATGTTCTTCTGACCGTGCCTTCTGACCATGCCTTCTGACCGTGCCCTTCTGACCGTGCCCTTCTGACCGTGCCCGATTAACCACCCTGGCACCCATTCA
>JANOOM010000173.1:0-7161 GCA_031421335.1 Armatimonadota bacterium | reverse complement strand
CTGGGCGGCGGCAGCTATGGCGGCGGCAGCGACCCGCGCATCCACCTCGGCCTGGGCACCGCCCCCGTCGCCGACATCGAGATTCGCTGGCTTTCCGGCCACGTCCAGCGCCTCAAAAACGTCAAAGCCAACCAGATACTGGCGCTGCATGAAGGGGGCGATTCCTAGGCTTCCGGTCCTCGTGTTCCGAATCGCCGGCAGAGGGGTATTCTATCCCCAGCGCAAACGCGACAAAGGAGAACCCAACCATGCTCGGCTCCCTCTTAGATCAGGTCAAGAACGCGATTTCCAATCACTCGGACTAGCCCGGCAACGACTTCGATTCGGGCGGCCTGATGAATACCATTGAAGGTCTCTTCGGCCAGCACGCCCAGAACACCGGCCAGGACGTGAACTCAGGTCAGGTGCTTTCATCGTCCCAGGACCCCTACGGCGACCCCACCGACCGGCGCTAGCCCGCCCGACCGCCCGGCCCGCTGAACAGGCCGGGCGTTTTCTTGTCTCAGCGCGCATCCGGCAGGCCGTCTGCGGAGCGGGCGCGCAGGCCCGAAACATCCAAGAGCGAGAACGCTGGGCGCTCGTCCGGGGTCAGTGTGTGCAGGCCGATGTTTTCCAGCGTGATCCCACGCACATGGCGCAGGAAGAAGCCATAACAAGGCGTCGCGCCGAACATGGACGGTTCCGGGTAGGCGGCTTCCCGCTCCGGCAGCACGGTCGTGGCCTGCGCTTTCGTGCCGCCGCCCTTGACCCAGATCTGGATGTTTTCCAATGTCACGTCCTCGACCGGGTGGCCGGGGACGCCGCTCACAATCACGGCGTCGCGCGGGTCGGCGTTGTAGACGATGACGTCGCTGATGGTTACGCGCCGCAGCGCCCCCGTGACCGTGCCGACGGGTCCGCGCCCTCGGCTGCCCAGCCGCAGGAAAATGGGGGCGGTGACGATGTCGCGCATCGTGATGTTCGTGATCGAGACGTCTTCCAGCAGGCCGCCGTCCACCGTCTCCAGCGCCAGCCCGTTGCAGTAGGCGAAGGTGCAGTTCGAGACCGTGATGTTCTTGAACCCGCCGTTCGACTCGGTGCCGAACTTGATCCGCCCCATCCCCGCCCGCCGCTTGCGGCTCAGGGTGCCGTCCAGCAGTGTCCCCTCTTCAAAGCCGCTGACGCCGCAGTTCGTGATTGTGACGTTCTCGGTCGCCCGCGCGAACCCCAGCCCGTAAGAGCTTTTCAGACAGATGCCGTCGTCGTTCGGCGAGTTGACACTGCAATTGGAGACGTGGACGTTCCGGCAGCAGTCAATATCCATGCCGTCCCGGTTCGTGTCTATTTTGAGGTTGTCGATCGTCAGATTGTCCACCCCGGTCGCGAGGATGCCGAACCACCCGCCGTGCTGGATGGTCACGTCGCGGATCGTGACGTTGCGGCACAGCTTCAAGCTGATCGCTTTGTTGCCGCGCCCGTCCGGCCCGTCGTCACTGCTGACCAGGCCCTTGCCGAGAATCCGCCCCGGCCCGAGGAGCGAGACGTTTTCCAGGTTTTCGCCCCAGATCAGGCTGTTGTGCCAGTGGGCATGGCCGAAGTCCTGATACTTTCCCGCCGCCGCGTTCTCCTCGGGCGGGTCGTACAAGCCGCCATCCCCCGGCGACGCGGCGACCAACGTCGCCCCCTGGTCCAGAAACAGCGCGATGTTGCTCCGCAGACGCACCGACCCCGAGAGGTATGTCCCGGCCGGAAAACGCACCGTGCCGCCCCCTGACGCTGAGGCCGCACCGATGGCCTTCTCAATAGCGGGGCCGTCTAAGGTGATGCCGTCCCCCTTTGCACCGAAGGCGCGCACATCGTAGCCGCCGGGGTCCGCCGCCGCCCCCCGGCAGAGGGCAGCGAGCAGCAAGGCGATCAAGAGAGTCAGCTCTCGGAAAGCAGCAGTGGGTTTCAAGAGTCTATGCCTTTCGCGGTGTGTACGTGGGTACAATCATTCCATGGATGTTATCGTGATCGGGGCAGGCGTCGGTGGCCTGGCCGCCGCTGTCGGGCTGGCGGCGCGCGGGGCGCGCGTCACACTGCTGGAACAAAACGGCCACGTCGGCGGCAAGCTGAACGTGTGGGAGCAAGACGGCTTCACTTTCGATACCGGCCCGCACGTTCTGACCATGCTATGGGCGCTGGAAGAAGTGTTCGCCTCGGCAGACCGCCGGCTGGAAGACGTGCTGGACCTGGTTCGCCTTGACACCGTCTGCCGCTACCACTTCGAAGGCGGCGACACTTTGGACGCCCCCGCCGACCCCGAAAAAGCGGCCCATGCCATTGCCGAGTTCGCCCCCAGCGATGAGGCTGGGTTTGGCCGCTTTCTTGCCTACGCCCGGCGCGTCTCCGAGGCCACCACGGAGCCGTTTCTGCGGCAGGACTTCGGGGCGCAGGTGCGCGGCGTCCCGACAGCGGCGCAGTGGGGGCAGCTTTCGGAGTTCCTGGCTTTGAAGCCCTGGCGGACACTGCGCGACGTGGTCCGCGCCCACTTTGGCGACCCGCGCCTGCGCCAAGTCTTCGAGCTTTACGCGTTGTACAGCGGCTCGCACCCCGCCCGTGCGTCCGGCATCTTCGCCACGGTCGCCGACGTCCAGTGGCGGGAGGGGACGTTTTACGTGCGCGGCGGCCTCTATCATCTGGCTGAGGCGCTGCGTGAGGCCGCTGAAAGCCTGGGTGTCGTCATTCGGACGGGCACGGCTGCTGCCGAGGTCATCGTCAAGAACCACCGCGCGTGCGGCGTCGCCACGGAGCAAGGGGAGCGCCTGTTCGCCGATGCCGTTGTTTGTAACGCCGACTGCCTGAGCGCCCTGACGTCTCTCATCCCCGCCGAAGCCCGCCGCGCCTGGACCCGCGAGCGCGTCGAGAAGATCGAGCCGAGCACGTCCGCCTTCCTGCTCCTGCTGGGCATCCGGGGGACTTACCCTCAACTCGCCCACCACAACTCGTTCCTCGCCCGCGACGGTGAGGCCGAGTTCGCCGACATCTTTGACCACGCCCGCCCCGCCGAAGACCCGACCATCGGCGTCGCCTGCCAGTCCGTCACCGATCCCTCGAAGGCGCCGCCGGGCTGTACCAACCTGTTCGTGATGACAAACCCACCCGCGCTCGGAGGGGGCTTCGACTGGCGGGTCGAGGCTTCGCGCTACCGTGACCTCGTCCTTTCCAAGCTGGAACGCATGGGTCTGACGGGCCTGCGCGAGCGTATCCTGGTGGAGCAGATGTGGACCCCGCTCGATCTAGAACAGCGCTACGCCGCTCACCGGGGCGCCATCTACGGGCTAAGCTCCAACGGCTGGCGCCAGGGCTTCCTGCGCCCGCCGCAGATCTCCCCCGACGTGCGCGGCTTGTACTTCGTCGGCGGCAGCACCCACCCCGGCGGCGGCGTTCCCCTGTGCGCCCTGTCCGGCACGAACGTCGCCCGGCGTATCGCTGGGGAGGCGGTACGAGGATGAACCCGCCTAGTTGGCACTGCCATGTGGCAGCAGGTAGCTGATCACGAGGATAAAACCGAGGGCGATGATGTTGAGCAGGGCGCACAGCCCGCCCAGGATGACGCCCACGAGTGCATGGGTCCGCCCCCGCACTTCTGGGCGCTCCCCCACCATTTTCAGCCCCTTCAAACCCATCATGAAGGCGATGATTCCGATCGGAATCGCCAGGCAGGGGAGCAGCGACAGGAGGCCCAGATAGTACGCCCACAGGGCCGGTGGGTTCCCGGTCGGAATCATCCCGCCGAACCCGCCGATGGACTGCGACTGCGGGTTCTGGGGCAGCGCGTAGCCGCTCGGGGGGGGCGGCCAGGACGGGGTACTCGGTGGGGGACTGTCCGGCGGAGTGTAGTCTGAAGGGGGAATACTCATCAGGTTTTCTTTCGCAGAAGAACGATCTGCCGCCAAGTCGGCTCCTCGGCTCCCGGCAGGGTCAGCGGGGGGGGCAGGGAGAGCGTCAGCCCCAGACGGCGGGCGACGGGCCGGACGGCGGCGATTTCTTCCGCCACTCCCCCGCCCTTATAGGCGACGGCCACGCCGCCGGGCGCGAGGAACGGGGCGAGCCACGGCAGCAGGCGCTCCAAAGGCGCGACCGCGCGGGCCGTCACTAGATCAAATCGGCCCGTCAGGTCAACGCGCCGCGCCGCTTCTTCGGCCCGCGCGTGGACCGTCTCGACGTTGACAAGTCCCAGGTCGTCGGCCACGGCCCGGCAGAACTGGAGCTTTTTTGCCGTCCCGTCCATCAGGGTCACGCGCAGGTCGGGCCGCACGATGAGTAGCACGAGACCGGGCAGCCCTGCGCCCGTCCCGACGTCCAGCACCCGCGCGCCAGGCGGCGGCGTCAGGGTCGTCAGCAGGGCCAGCGAGTCCAGAAAGTGCTTCACGGCCACATCGCGCGGCGACGTCAGCCGCGTCAGGTTCATCCGCGTCGCGTTCCACTCGACGAGCAGATCTGCGTAGCGCGCGAGCTGCGCGCACTGTTCTTCCGACAGCCCCAGTCCCCAGGCCCCATTTGCCCCCCGCCGCACGATCTCCGTCAGTGATTCATCCACGGGAAACCAATTGGCCGTCGGCTGCTCGGTTTCCTGCTTGGAACTTTCGTCCCATCTCGGTGATTGAGCGAGGCAGCAACCGGGTAAAGACGCCCAAAGCCAGTCGAACCCGGCTCACCCAGAAACAGAGGACATCCGATGTCGCCTTCCCCGCCGCTGCTCGATCAGTATAGGGCCGTCCGCTCCTTCAGCGAAAAGATCTGTGAGCCGCTAGTCCCCGAGGACTACGTCATACAATCCATGCCGGACGTCAGCCCGGCCAAGTGGCACCTCTCTCACACAAGCTGGTTCTTTGAGACCTTCCTGCTCAAGCCGCACCTGCCCGGCTACCAGTCCATTCACCCGCAGTACGATTTCCTGTTCAACTCCTACTACAACGCCATCGGCGAACGCCACTGCCGCGTCAGCCGGGGCTTGCTGTCCCGTCCCACCGTGGATGAGACGTATGCCTACCGTGCCTATGTTGACGCCCACATGACGCGGCTGCTGGAAGAAGCGGACCGGGCGAAGACGGCGGTTCTGGAGCCGCTGCTGACTCTGGGTCTGCACCACGAGCAGCAGCACCAGGAGCTGATGGTCACGGACATCAAGCACGTCTTCTTTGAAAACCCGCTCTGCCCGGTCTACAAGCCGCGCCACGCAGTGCCACCGGCGGCCGTCCCGCCTTTGGAGTGGATCGGGTTTGGGGAAGGAGTGCGGGAGATCGGCTGGGGCGAGTCGGACTTTGCTTTCGACAACGAGACGCCCCGGCACAAAGAATATGTCTCCGGCTTCGCGCTCGGCTCGCGCTTGGTCACGAACGGGGAGTATTTGGAGTTCATTGAAGACGGCGGCTACGCCAAGCCGGAGTTCTGGCTGTCTGAGGGCTGGGGCGTGGTTCGGAAAGAGGGCTGGTCGGCCCCGCTCTGCTGGTGGAACCAGCACGGGGAGTGGAAGGAGTTCACGCTGGCCGGCATGGGGGTACTGGACATAGCTGCGCCGGTCTGCCACGTTTCACTGTTCGAGGCCGACGCCTACGCGCGCTGGGCTGGCGCCCGGCTCGCCACCGAGGCCGAATGGGAAGTCGCGGCCGAGACTGTCCCCTTGTGCGGCAACTTCGCCGACACAGGCCGTTTCCACCCCGCGCCGGTGAACCCCGCCGATGCCGAGCCGCACACGCTCCAGCAGATGTACGGCGACGTCTGGGAGTGGACTCGGAGCCAGTACACCCCCTACCCCGGCTATGCGCCGCCGCCGGGTGCATTGGGCGAGTACAACGGCAAATTCATGTGCAACCAGTTCGTCCTGCGCGGCGGCTCCTGCGCCACGTCTCACTCGCACATGCGGCCGACCTACCGTAACTTTTTCCCGCCCGACGCCCGCTGGCAATTCACGGGCATTCGTTTAGCAAAGGATATATGACCCATGGCAACGATGCCCCCCACCCTGCTCGACTGCGCCCCCGACCTCGCCACCTTCCGCGCCGAGGTTCTCACCGGCCTTCAGTCGTTTGAAAAGACGCTGCCATGCAAGTATTTCTACGACCGGCGCGGTTCGCTGCTTTTCGACCAGATCTGTGGTCTGCCCGAGTATTACCCGACCCGCACCGAGGCGGGCATCATGCAGGATCACATTGGGGAAATGGCAGCCCTCTTCGGCCCCGACTGCCTGCTGATCGAGTACGGCAGCGGCAGCAGCACCAAGACGCGCATCCTGCTGGACCACCTGCCGCACCTCGCGGGCTATGTCCCGATGGACATCTCGCGCGAGCATCTGCACCAGACGGCGGCGGACCTCGCCCTGGCATATCCGCACCTCGACATCCTGCCGCTCTGCGCCGACTACACTGCTGGCTTTGAACTGCCCGCCGCTCGCCGCCGCGTCCGGTCGCGCGCCGTTTATTTCCCCGGCTCCACTATCGGCAACTTCCACCGGGACCAGGCCGAGACGTTCCTGAAGCAGATCGCCACTGTCTGCGAGTCCGGCGGCGGCCTCCTGATCGGGGTGGATCTGAAGAAGCCCGCACACATCCTAGAACCGGCCTACGACGACGCCCAGGGCGTCACGGCCGCCTTCAACCTGAACTTGCTGCGGCGGATCAATGACGAATTGGGGGCGGATTTCGATTTGGACCAGTTCGCGCATCGCGCCTTTTATAACGCTCTTGCGGGCCGCATCGAGATGCACCTGATGAGCCTGTGCGAGCAGACCGCGCATCTGGGCGATGTCACCGTCGCGTTCGCGGAAGAAGAAACGATCCTGACAGAGTGCTCCTACAAGTACAGCCTTGACGACTTCGCAGCCACGGCCTCGGCGGCCGGCCTGACCGTATGCAAGGTTTGGACGGACCCTGAGCAGAAGTTCAGCGTCCAGTATCTGACCGTTTGCTAGGCCGAAGCACCTGCGCTTTGTTCCAGCAGCACCCACTCGCGCGGGAGTGCGTCCCCGCGATAGGTCGTGAACGTGCGGCCATTCTGGGCGGGCCGGTAGCCACGCCCGTCCGCCCAGAGATGCAACTCCCGTCGTGCCTCCTCTTGGTTCTGCTCACTGCTCGCCGCGAACACGCGCGACTTGCCGGCGTAAGGCATCTGAAAGACCATCCCTGCTCTCGCTTTCCTGTT
>JANOOM010000172.1:0-1928 GCA_031421335.1 Armatimonadota bacterium | reverse complement strand
TCGAAGCCCGCCGAGCGGTTGGTGATCTCGCGCTCGGGCGGCTCCTGCCGGATGAAGTTGTCGTACTTGGTCGGCATGGCGTAGTTGACGATGGGCAGGGCGCGCATGTAGCCGCGCTTGACCAGCTTCTGCGTGATGCCCGACAAGTGCTCGTCCACGCCGACCGCGCACTTCTGGGCGGACGCGATGCCGTCAATGAACAGCCGCGCGCCCAGGGCGATGTCGCCGACCGCGAAGATATCTGGGTGGGACGTAGATTGCAGTGTTTCGGGGTCCACTTCGATCGTCCCGCGCGGCGTCCGCTTCAGGTCCTCGACGCCGGTCAGGAAGTTCCAGTTGACCATCTGGCCGATGGAGATGATCACCGAGTCGCATTCGAAGACTTCCTCGCTGTCATCTATGTACTGCGGGTTGAAGCGGCCCTGGGCGTCTATCAGCGACGAGACCTTCTTGGTCTTGACGCCCGTGACGGTCTCCTCGCCCAAGATCTCGACCGGGAGGCGCTTGGGCCAGAGCTTAACGCCTTCCAGAACGGCTTCTTCGATCTCGTACTCGTCGGCGTTCATCTGGGCGCGCGACTCGCCGAAGATGCAGTCTATGCTCTTGGCGGTCAGGGCCAGAGTCCGGGCGATGTCGGTCATGGCGTAGTTCTTGGGCTTCGCAAGGCTTGACAGGCCTGGCACGACCGGTGTCCGGACGGTCATGCGGACGACGTCCATGGCGACGTTACCGCCGCCGATGACCACGCAGCGCTCGCCGACATGATACTCGTGGCCGAGGTTCACCTCGCGCAGCAGATCCACACCGATGTAGACGCCCTTCTTGTCTGCGCCGGGGATCGTCAGAGGCCGGCCTAGCATGAAGCCCGCCGCCACGATGAAGGCTTTATAGCCTTCTTCACGGAGCTGAGGGATGGTCACGTCCTTGCCGACCGAAACGCCGAGCCGCAGATCCACCCCGAGTTCGCAGATGGCCGCGTTTTCCAGGTTCATCAGCTCGCGCGACAGCCGGTAGATGGGGACGCCGGTCGCCATCTGGCCGCCCGGCACGGGCAGCTCCTCAAAGACCGTGACGCGGTAGCCCAGTCGGGCCAGGTCGTGGGCGGCCGTCATGCCGGCCACGCCCGCCCCGATGACCGCGATCTTTTCTTTGTCCAGCACGGGGTACGACGAGCCACGCGCATTGGAATAGTCCAGCGAGCGGTGCAGGTCGTGCAGGTTCTCGACGCCGTACTGCTCTGTCGCGAAGCGCTTCAAGGCGCGGATGGCGACTGGCCCGGACGTATCCGTCCCGATATTGCCGCGCGTACACTTGACCTCGCACGGGGCGCCGCAGATGCGCCCGCACATGGAGGCGAACGGGTTTGGGGCGCGCGCGATGGCGTAGGCGTCGTTGTAGCGCCCCTCGGCGATGGCTATGACATAGCCGCGGGCGTCGGTCTTGACGGGGCAGCCGGTCTGACAGCCGATCTTGCCGCGCCAGTAGTCAATGTCCGGGACTTTGACCCGGTAGGGTGTCTGCTTTTCTTCAGCCATAAGGGGGAGGCCCATCCTTGCTATGCGCGAGAGCCGTGTGGTCTCTAGAATTGTACCATATTGCGCGGGTCAGTTCAAGGCGGAGAGGAAGGAATCCCAGGGCGAGAGCATCTTAATTTGAGGAGGTATGGAAGACCCACTGGCAGAACTTGGCTTATCTTCTTCCGCCAGGAGCGAGTCCATGCCAACGCCGCCACTCATCGAGCATTTCGCCGTTCTCAAAGACCCACGCATCGACCGCACCAAGCAGCATCTCCTCCTCGATATCGTCGTCCTCCTCGACATCGTCGTCATCGCCTTCTGTGCGGTCCTCTGCGGGGCCGAAGGCTGGGAAGATATGGAAACCTTCGGGCACGCTAAAAAAGAGTGGCTCCAGGAGCGCCTGGGGTTGGA
>JANOOM010000171.1:0-2074 GCA_031421335.1 Armatimonadota bacterium | reverse complement strand
GCCGCGCCCAGGCTGGCCTGATCCGGGTGCCGTTCGGCATCTATGACCCGCGTGAGACCTATGCCTCGGGCCTGATTGACTATGCGCTGCCGCGCGGGGACTATTACTATCACTCGGTTGACTGGGGCGTGCCGGGGGCGGCGTGGAGCGGCGGCCCGGCGCGCTTGCAGATCGAGGTGGCGGGCTTCAGCGGGCGCGGGACGGGGGTCTGGGACAACCAGGTGCGCGTCCGGGGGGGAGCGGCGCGGGTGCAGACGTATTTCGGGGACGCCATCGTCGGCCTCAGCCACTGGGAGGGGGCGCTGCAAGACGTTCCGACCTCCCCAGACAGCCGGCCCGTCCACATGACGGGCCTGGACCTGCGCTACACGAAGACGCAGCTCCTTCTACGTGGGGAGTACCAGTTCGGGACGATGGCGGGTGACCACACGCGCGGCTGGTATCTGGACGCCTACTACCGGCTGCCGCAGCACGAGCATTGGAGCCTGGTGGCCCGCGTCGAGCGGCTGAAACCGGGGGACGACGACGCCGAGAGCCGCCAGCTCACGGTGGGGGTGCGGTGGGTGGCGACGCGCGAATGGACGCTGGCGGCGAATTGGCGTCACAATAGCGGGCTTTCCTACTCGCCCAACTGGACGCCCGCCGCCCCCAAAAATGGCGATGTGCTCCTGCAAGCCTATCGCCGCGTGGATTGGTAGATGAGGCGCGATCAGCCCATGGAGGTGTCATTATGTTTCAGTCCCATCGCTTCTCACGTTCTGTCCTCGCCGCCGGGGGACTATTCGCCCTGGCGGGCGCGGGCGCCCGCGCGGACGTGCTCCACAGCCCGCAGGGCTACACCGTCACGATCCCCCACGGCTGGCAGACAAAACACGAGGTCTAGTCCCACCCGAACGGTGGGCGCACCGACATGATGTTTACTCATCCCGCCGATGCCTTTCCGCTATTCCGCGTAGAAGTGGACCCACAGCGCTTCGGCACCATGCGGAACGCGGGGGCGATGCAGGCCCTCTTCGTACAGAAACGAGTCGCCGGCTTCCGCGTGCTGGCGCAGCGCCGGCGGCAAGTGGCCGGCTCGCCCGCGTCAGAGACGGCGGCGAAAGGCCCGTTCCAGGGACAGCCGGTGATTTTGGACATGATCTACACGATCCACGCGGGACGCATCTACACGATCACTTTAATGACGACGCCGAGGACTCAGAGGCCGGACTTGAAGACCTTCGAGCGCATCTTGGGCACGCTGCGGTGGTCCTAGCCCCCGAGCGCCTTCTTCGCGTTTTCCAGAGCCGGTGAGCCGGTGCCTGTTCTCCTGCCGGTCGCCCCCCGCCTTTGACGCTCGGAAGCGGGGCGATTGGCGTCCCGCAGGACGGAGTCGAAGGAGGCTGCCGCCTCCCGCTCGGTCTGCTCCTCGCTCTCGGCTTGGCCGGCGGGCGTTTCTAGATAGATCGCTCTCGCCTGCCGGTAGACTTCAGCCGCCCCGAAGTGTTCGGCGAAGTTCCTCAGGGCCGATACCAACTCCCGGCGCTGCCTCAGCCGCTCCTGCTCTTCGCCGGCGTCTTGGTCCTCAGAATGAAGATCGGTCACACGCATAAACTTTCCCCCATCACTTGTTGTGAAAATGCCCGTCCGTCTGAACGTCGGTGAGGGCGATCTCGCCCCAGCCATCCGCTCCGCGCCCATCTTCCCGGTGCGCGCCGTCCAGCGGGGCGGTAACGGCCTGCGCGAATTGAGGCAGCACATAGCCGCGCAAGCAGGTCTTGCCTTCCTGTCGGATCAGCACCAGCCGGTGATGAGGGCCACTGCTTCTAGAGACCATCGTCCGCGCTGCTTTTCTCCCATGCAAGAGACCGGCAATGCCTGCCGCTTCTGCGTAGAGGGGAACGGTGTCAGGAACCTCAGACAGGTTTCGGCCAGCCGCCTGCGTTTGCGCGCCGTCAGGGGCCGGCGGGCGGTTTGCATTCCGGCCCCGGCGCGTCAGGCACGTTGGCACTGGACTTCGATCCAGAAGTCCTACGGGCTGTGCGTTTCCAGGGCGCGGCGTTCCTTCCTCGTAAGTCTAGTGTGCATCGGATCT
>JANOOM010000170.1:0-2147 GCA_031421335.1 Armatimonadota bacterium | reverse complement strand
GCCGCGCCCCCGCCGCCCGCTGGGGCGGCGCCCATCGCTGTCCCGCCGCCGACTATTCCGGCTGTCCCGCCGCCTCCCCCGCCCTTCACCCTCGCGCCGCCCCTGGCCGTCGCGCCGCCGCCCGCCGTGCCGGCTTATGAGCCGCTCCGAGGTATCCCGGCCGTGCCGCTGGACGAAACAAACAACGGCGTCGGCATCGCGCAGGCGGTGACGCGGGCGCGCGGGGCACAGGCGCGTGTCATCTGGGTGGACGCCACGGCGAACCTCAGCCGCACCAACACGCCGGAGAAGATCGCGGCATTGGTCGGACTGGTCAAGAAGGCCGGATTCAACACCATCGTCATGGATGTCAAGCCCATCGTCGGGTACACCCTCTACCCCAGCAAGTTCGCGCCCAAGCTGACGACCTGGCTGAACGGGCGGACCCTGCCCCTAGATTTCGACCCGCTGGCCGCCATGGTCGCCCAGGCCCACGCCCAGGGGCTACAGATCGTCGCCAGCATGAACGTCTTCAGCGAGGGCCACCGGGACGTCAAGTATGGGCCGGGGTACACCCACCCCGAGTGGCAGACGACGCTTTGCGAGCCGGCCCTGAGCGTCATGTCGAACGCACCCGGCGCGGCCCCCTACGGGCTGTCGGACCGGTCCAACCTGCCGCCCCGGACGCCGGACCTCTTGGCCGCTTTCACCGAGTCTGGCAACCTGAAAGCGCAGCCGGGCACCCTTGTCGCCCTGCTGAACGCCGACGAGCGCGTGGTCGCCGTCGTGGATGGGGCGGCCCTCCTCGCCATCTCGGCGAACGTCCCGCCCGGCGGCAGCGCGCTGATCGGCGGCGGGCCGGCCGCCGACTGGCTGCGGCGCTTTGCCCCGGTCGGCGCCCAGGTGTCCATGCTGACCAATTCGGCCTTCGTCCCCATCAGCGCCCGGCCCGAGCAGCAAGTGCCGCTGATGGTCAATCCCAACGACCCTGCCGTCCAGTCCCGCATCCTGTCCATGGTCGCCGAGGTCGTGCGCGGTTATGCGGTGGACGGCGTCATCTTCGACGACCGCATGCGCTATGCGGGCGCGAACGCCGACTTCAGCCCGGAGACGCACGCCCAGTTCGAGGCGTATGTCGGCCACCCGGTCCGCTGGCCCGACGACGTTTTCACCTACTCGGTGGCCTACCCGTCACTCGCCAAGCGCATCGTTCCCGGCCCCGCGTATGACGCCTGGCTGGTCTTCCGCGCGCTGACCATCCGCAACTGGTTCGCGTCCGCCGTCGCCACCGTCAAGGCCATCCGGCCAACCGCTCAGGTGAGTGTCTATGCCGGGTCCTGGTACCCCGACTACCCCGCTTTAGGCCCCAACTGGGGCGCGGACGACCTGGTCGCGGGCCTGCGCTTCCTGACCCCCTCCTACCAGAAGACCGGCTTCGCGGGCCTGGCCGATTGGATCACGACCGGCTGCTACTACCCGCCAGGAACAGTCGCCGATGCGATCGCGGCCGGCCGGCCGTCGGGCGAGAGCGTCGAAGCCGCGGGCCAGTTCTCGAACCGGGCCGTCAATGACCAGACCTTCGTCTACGCCGGCATCGCCCTGTCCAACTACAACGGCCACCCGGAACTTCTGGCCCGCGCCTTGCAGGCGGCGACGGCTTCGACCCAGGGCGTCATGGTGTTCGACTATTCGCACAACATAGACCAGTTCTGGCCCACCTTCACAGCGGCCTTTTCGGTCCCCGCCGCCCCGCCCCAGTCGGTGCCGGGCCTGCTCGACGACGTCCGCCGCCAGCGCGCCGCCCGCAAGGCGACGGGGCAGCCGGACCCGCCCGTCATCCTGTCCAGCGGGACGCCGGGGACGGGGCTGTGAGGCCATGAAATACTATCCCCCGCAGAGCGATGTCCTTCGGACGAGGAAAGCAGGATCGCCGCCGCGCCGGTCACCCCGGCACCCAGCAGCAGTTTGTCCAGCGTGATCCTGCGTCGGGGAGTCGTATCCACGAAGTTCGCCGGGCTAGACGCACAGTTGAGGCCCGGGTTCGGGTTGACGTTGGGGCACGCGCCCGGATACGCGCCCGCCGGCAGGCGGACGTGAGGCGCGGCGGGTGTGGGGCGCGGCGGGCGTGAGGCGCGGCGGGCGTGAGGCGCGGCGGGTGTGGGGCGCGG
>JANOOM010000169.1:0-5380 GCA_031421335.1 Armatimonadota bacterium | reverse complement strand
CCGCTTTTGTTTGTTTGAGGTCAGCCGCGCTTGACCTGGACATAGGGCGTCTGCTGCTCGACGCGGCGCAGACGCTCGTCCATCCGCTCCAGGGTGTGATCAAAGGACACGTCGAACGACGTGGCGGTGTCGCGGAGCTGGGCGAGCTGCGCGTTCAAGGCGGCGACCTCGTCGGCCAGTGCCTTGGGATCGGTGCGCGGGAGGGGAAGGGGCCGGCCGATTAGGAGCGCGGCGGCCTGACGGCCCAGCGCGCGCCCGCCGGCGAGCAATGCGGACCAGCCCCAGCCCAGAGCAGACCCCAGCAGGAGCAGGACAAACGGGGTCGTGCTGACGTGGCCCGCGCCGAGCCAGATGTGGTCAATCAGCGCCCCGAGGCTGATCCAAAAGACGATGCTCCAGGCTCTCATGGCACACTCCTTGCTACCGGCGGGCGACGGCCGGGCCGCCCGATGCGGCGGGTGCGGCGGGCGCGGTGACCGGATGACAGGCGGCCTCGGTCCAGCTGCCGGCCCATTCCAGGCGCCGGGCGGCAAGTCGGGCGGTCTCCTTGCCCTCGAACCGTTCGATGATGGCGAGGGCGAGGTCAATGCCCGCCGAGATTCCGGCTGCGGACATAATAGTCTTGCCGCTGCTGACGACACGGGAGCCTTTCACGACCTTGACGGCCGGGTAGGACTTTGCCAGCGTTTCCAAATGGGACGCATGGGTTGTGATGCGGTGGCCGTCGGCCAGCCCGGTCCTGGCGAGGATGTAGGCGCCGGTGCTGACCGAGGCGATCACTTCCGCCGTGTCGCTGGCTTTCCGCAGGAACTCCATCATATGGAGTGGCAGGTTTTCTTTGCGCGAACCCGGTCCGCCGGGGATGATGATGATGTCGGCCTCAAACGCTTCAGCCAGAGACTTATCGGGCAGCACGCAGAGCTTGTGCGCGCACTGAACGGTCGCGCGCCGGTCGGCCACGGTCTGGACCTGGAAGGCGGGCTTCTCGGTCCACCGGCCTTCGATCACGCGGCGGCAGGAGGCCAGGATCTCATAGGGGCCGCAGAAGTCGAGTTCGTCCACGCCCTCATACAGCAGCACGTCCACAGTTCTCATTGATAAATGCCTCCTGAGTTATCCGACGTGCTGGTGACGATTAGGACCCCGCCAGCAGGATCATCCTCCGCGCTGCGATGCTTACTTCCAGAAGCGCAGGAGTGACTCGAAGATCGCGCGCCCGTCGCTTGAGCCGAGGGCCGGGTCGGCGGCCCGCTCCGGGTGGGGCATCAGGCCGAGGACATTGAAACCCGCGTTGGCGATGCCGGCGATGTCATCCTGCGAGCCGTTCGGGTTCGCGCCGCCCATCGGCATGCCGTCGGACATCTCTTGCGGGTGCGAGTACCGGAAGATCACCCGGTTCCCCGCTTTCAGCTCTTCCAATGTGGCGTCGTCGCAGACGTACTTGCCTTCGCCGTGCGCGACGGGGACTTGAAGCGTTTGCCCAAGCTCGAGCGCGTTGGTGAAGGGCGTATCGGTGTTCTCGGCGCGCAGGTGGACCTGCTTGCAGACGAACTTCTGGTTGTCGTTGCGGAGCAGTGCGCCGGGCAGCAAGTGGGACTCGCACAGCACCTGGAAACCGTTGCAGATGCCGAGCACCAGGCCGCCCGCCGCTGCGAATTCCTGGGTCGCCGCCATGGCAGGCGCGAAGCGGGCGATGGCCCCGCAGCGCAGATAATCGCCATAGGAAAAGCCGCCCGGCACGACGACGCAGTCCACGCCTTTGAGGTCGGCGTCCTGGTGCCACAGGTATTCCGTCGGCTGTCCCATGACGTCTTTGAGCGTGTGGTAGGCGTCCTGATCGCAGTTGGAGCCTGGAAATTTGATGACGCCGAACTTCACGCGACTACCTCATAGCGGTAATCTTCGATGACCGGGTTCGCCAGCAGCTTGTCGCACATCTCGCGGATCTGCGTATCCAGCTCCGCCCCGTCCGCGAGGGTCATCTCGACATACTTGCCGATCCGCACCTGCTCCACGCCGCCGTAGCCGAGCTGCTGCAAGGCCCCCTGCACGACCTTGCCCTGCGCGTCCAGCAGGGACGGCTTGAGCGTCACATAAACTTTGACCTGCGCCATTGTGTCTCCCGTTCGTTTTCGCAATTTTCTGAGTCGTTCCACCCTCACCATCGCCGTTTTATATCTCTCATCTGCGCCGCCATGACAATTTTATGTGTTCCAACTTGCAATTCTTCTTGCGATTCCGCCTCCGTGATGGGCTGGCAATCCAAGAGGCCAAATATGGACGGGCAGCAGACTTCCATGTGACCGTCCAAGCGGTTGGTACGGAAGTTGGTAGTGGCTGATAAGAGTCTGAGGGCGAACACAAGGTTCGCGCCCTACAAGCGATTCCCGTAAGAGCGAACCTCGTGTTCGCCTTCACTTGGGGGTGTTCGCCCTTCGATGCAATCAGACGCAATTGGGCCACCACCCGGAAGTTAACTGTGCGATGGGCGATATGGTTGCCGCTATAGTGTGAAACAAAGGCTTTACGGACGGACCAACTGCGCCATAGCGTCGGCCAGACACAGAGGCCACAAAGAGGCTTCTCGCTCTTTGTATGAGGTAAGTCTTTCGCCGCTGCTAAGTTCTGTATCTACCATACAAACATTCGTGCCGTCATTATACCATTAATCGCAAAGACGCGCCAGAGGCCGTCAGGTTCATTCTTGCGGCTGGACGTGCCGCACGAGTTGGGCGGCCAGGCCCGTGTAAGTCGTGGGCGTCAGATGCAGGAGGCGTTGCTTGTCGTCGTCGGGCAAGTCTAAGCCCGCGATGAAGGCTTGGATGCCTTCTTTCGTGATGCCCGCGCCGCGCGTCAGCGCTTTCAGCCGCTCGTAGGCGTCCGGGGTGCCGACGCGGCGCATGACCGTCTGGATCGGCTCGGCCAGGACCTCCCAGGCGTCTTGCAGGTCCCGCGCGATGGCGCCGGGGTTGACTTCCAGAACGCCCAGGCCGCGCAGGGTGGAATGCAGCGCGACGTAGGAGTGGGCAATGGCGGTGCCGACGTTGCGGAGGGCACTAGAGTCGGTCAAGTCGCGCTGGAGGCGGGACACGGGCAGCTTGGCGGCGAGGTGGGTCAGCAGAGCGTTTGAGACTCCCAAGTTGGCCTCAGAGTTCTCGAAGTTGATGGGGTTGACCTTGTGCGGCATGGTCGAGGAGCCGACCTCGCCGGCCACAGCGCGCTGCTTGAAGTAGGCCAGTGAGATATAGGTCCAGACGTCCTGGTCGAAGCCCAGCGTGATCGTGTTGAAGCGGACGAGGGCGTGGGCCAGCTCGGCGATCCAGTCGTGCGATTCGATCTGCGTGGTCAGGGGATTAAACGTCAGTCCCAGGCTCTCGACGAAGAAGCGCGACAGGTCCTCCCAGGGCAGACCGGGGTAGGCGATGGAGTGGGTGTGGAAGTTGCCGACCGTGCCGTTGAACTTGCCCAGATATTCGACGGCCTCGATCTGGCGGAGCTGGCGGCGCCAGCGACCGACGAAGACGGCAAGCTCTTTGCCCAATGTCGTCGGGCTGGCGGGCTGGCCGTGGGTGCGGGCGAGGATGGCGACGGCTCGCGTCTGGTGGGCTAGAGCGGCGACCTGATCGGCCATTCGGGTCGCCAGCGGCAGCCAGGACCCGGCGATGCCGTTTTGGAGCATCAGGCCGTAGGCGAGGTTGTTGATGTCCTCCGAAGTGCAGCAGAAGTGGATATAGGGGATGACGTCGGCAAGCGAAGTGTCCCGCAGCTGCTCTTGCAGGTAATACTCGACGGCCTTGACGTCATGGCGCGTGGTCTGCTCGATCTGCTTGACCCGCTCGGCCTGTGCCGCGTTGAATCCCTCTTGGATGCCTTGCAGCAGGTCGCTCTCGGTCCCGGTGAAGGGGCGCACGGCGGCGATCTCGGGCCGCTCGGACATGAACCGCAGCCACTCGATTTCGACGCGCACCCGGTATTTGATCAGGGCGTACTCGGAGAAGGCGGGCGAGAGATCTTCGGTCTGAGCGGTGTAGCGCCCGTCCACCGGCGAAATGGCTGTCACTGACATGATCACAGAGTTCCTTGAGTATATGGTGATAAGATATGCCAGGCCATTATACCTGCTTCTCAGTCCGGCTTGACGAGGGGGGCGATCTTGGCGAACTTCTTGGGGCCGATGCCGGTGACTTGCATCAAGTCCTCGACCTTTTCGAATCGGCCCGCCGCCTTACGATAAGCAAGGATACGCCCAGCCATGCTGGGGCCGACGCCGGGCAGGCGCTCCAGGTCGGCCTCGGTGGCGGTGTTCAGGGCGATCTGCTCGCCCGAGTCTACCATGATCTTGCCACCACGACTGCTTCCGCTTCCCTTAGGCGGCTTAACCGCCATGTGCGCTGATGCCGTGTGTGCTGGTGCCGGGGGAGCGTCGCTGGGCGTGGAAACGAGCGGGGTGGTCCCGCGCTTGGGCACGAGGATCTTCTCGCCGTCGGTGACTTTCTCGGCAAGGTTGACAGCGTCCATGTCGGCCTCAGACGTGGGGCCACCGGCGGCGAGGACGGCCTGCATGATGCGGCTATCCGGCGGCAGGGCGTAGAGCGAGGGGCGGCGGACGGCCCCGGCCACGTCCACATAAACAAGGCCAGCGAGCTTGGACGCGGTGGGCGACGCTTGATATGGCGCCGTCACGGGAGTCGCAGCAGCCGCCTCGGTGGGCGGCGGGCTGATCGTGATGGGGGGCGGCGCGGCATGGTGGCCCGCGATCAGGACGAAGCCGCTGCCCAGGAGGCTGGCAAGACAGACGATCAGCAGCGCGAGGCGGGTTCGGGCATCCTGCATGGTGTTTCCTCCGTGGGCGCCCTGGGGACGCAACTTTTCGGCGCGGCGCGGGTCTCAGTCGTTAGAAGGAAACCCCAATGACAAAGTTCACTGAGACGCAGGCATTCGCTGTTTGGGGCTATGCCGTGTTGGGCGTGACGACCGTTCTGAGCCTTGGCGGCCTTGCAGTCGCCCCGCGTATCCCGAGCTGGCTGTGGCTGTCTGTGGGGACGTCAGTTGCGCTCGTCACAAACCTGCTGTGCCTGCGAACGACCGTGGATGACCGGGAAGTGGTCGTCTCGCTCGGGGCGCTGTTTCCACTTTATCGGCGGCGCATCCAGCTGACCGACATCGCGGCGGCGCGGGCGGACACCTACGCGCCCCTCGCCGAGTACGGCGGGTGGGGGATTCGCGGCTGGGGCAGAAACGTCGCCCTAAACGCGCGGGGCGACCGGGGTGTGCGCCTGATGCTGATGGACGGGCGCCGGGTCCTGGTCGGGTCGCAGCGGGCCGAGGAGCTAGCGGCGGTGCTGGAGGGACAGTGAGTGAAGGCCCCCCCGCCCCCAAT
>JANOOM010000168.1:0-5898 GCA_031421335.1 Armatimonadota bacterium | reverse complement strand
ATGCCTTGCCGCGCCCATTCCATGTCCGGCTTGAGCCGCAGGGCCTCTTTGAAGTGCCCCATCGCCGCCGCGTGGTCCCCCCGGTGCAGCAAGGCCCAGCCCTGGTTCGCGTGCGTCGCGGCGTTCTCCGGGTCTTTGGCGAGGTTGGTCTGGATGGCCGCCCCGGCCTCCGCGCGCCGCCCCAGGTTCACCAGAGCGATGCCTTTCAAGTTGGCGCAGCCGGTATGGTCTGGGTCAACCGATAGGCCCTGCTCCGCCTGCTCCAAGGCGTCCGCCCACTGCCGCTGCTGCACCCGGATGCTCGCCAGGAGGGCGTAATGGTCGGCGTCGTCCGGGTCGAGCCGCAGCGCCTCGCGGGTGGCAGCTTCGGCTTCGCGCAGGCGCCCGACGTCGTCCAGCACGCTCCCCAGGACGGCGTAGCCGTTCGGGAAGTCTGGGGCGAGGTGGACCGCCGCCTGCGCCTCCCGGATCGCTTCTTCATGCTTCTCCATTTTGGACAGGCACAGGGCGAGGAGGCAGTGTGCCAGCGGGTCGTCGGGGTCAAGGGCGAGCTGTCGCCCGGCTTCCTCGGCGGCCATCGGGTAGCGGCCTTGTTCATACAGCAGATGCGCGCGGCTGAGGTTTGCGTTCATGCGTTCTCCTTGCGGGTGGCCTGGCTCCCGCCTCTCCCCTGCTTGCGGGGGAGGGGAGTATGAGAGGGCCTGCTTTAGACTGCGCCCCTGAAGTGAGACAAACGGTTCAGGTGGCGTAACCCGAGAGTATGACCCCCGACTATGGGCCTCAAAAGACGCGTCTTTACTCGAAATTAACCCCGTCAAAGTGTGGCTCATCAAGCGCGGCATCAAAGAAACGGTGTAAAGACAGAGAAGCGATGTGAAGACCGAACGCCCGGCAATCAGACCTGATTGGAGGGCATTTTCCGGAGCCGCCCGTTCCCACGTTTCAGGATGGTCGCCGAAGTCGCGGTGGGCGTCGGCATACCGGCCTCGTAAAGATGCTGCTTGATGTAATGCAGCGTGTCGGAGACCGTCTTGATCTCCACGGCTTTCATCGGATCGGCCTAATAGAACACCTCCCAATGGAACGCGTCATTGCCGCTATCCACGCCCCGGATGCGGACGAACGGAGCCGGATCGGTCATCACCTCCGGGTTTTCCTCCACGGCGCGAAGGGCTTCCCGTTGCACAGTGCCGGCGTCCGCGCCGAGGCTGGTGTCGAACGCGACGGCATAGCGGCGTTTGCCGAGGCGAGTGTGGTTGACGACGGAATTGGTAAAGACCTTGCTGTTAGGGATCAGAACGGTCTCATCGCTATAAGTTTGAAGGCTTGTCGTGCGTATCTGAATGTCTATGACCTTCCCTTCATAACTGCCTACTGTTACCTGGTCTTGCAGCTCAAACGGGCGGGCGAACAGCAGCAGGATACCGGCAATGAAGTTCTCCAAGATGTCCTTGAGCGCGAATCCGAGTGCAAAGCCGGCGACGCCCAGGCTGGCGATCAGCGTCGTGACGTTGATATTGACGGCGCTGAGGGCGACCAGGACACCGACGAAGATGGTCAGGAAGTAAATGGAGCGCACGATCAGCAGGCGCACGGCCCACGGGATGTGCTTGACCTGTTCCAACGACCGCCGGGCGACACGGCGGACGGCTGTGGCTACGGCGAAAAAGAGCGCGAACAGGACGAGCGCAACCAGCAGCCGGGGGACGAAGGAAACTATGTTCCGCAGCGTGTTTTACAGGGGTGTTAGGAAGCCCTGCCATAAGTTGTTCAACGGCGACCCTCAATTCGGTGAGCTTTTCTGTTGACGGATCAGTGCTACGGCCCCGCCGTCGGGGTCAGGCTGTCTGCGGACGTTTCCCAGAGAAATTTTTGCGCGTCGCATTCCCGCGTGATGACGGTACGAACGTGCAGGTTCACGTCGTTTCGCCCTGTCGCCTGCCTGATCTGCGCTTGCAACCGGGCGCAAGAAGCCGGCTGAATGACCCAGGGCGCACGGACGACGGCAATCAAGGTCAAGTCCGTCCCATAGCCGCCGACCCGCAGGTCTGTCAAACTGGCCGCGCCGTTGCTCTCAATGGCTTTACCCACGATCTTTTTCGCCTGCGACCGCAGCACTTCCTGAGCGAGCGTCGCCTGAAAGCTCCGACCCAGGAAAACCGCCAGGCCAACCAGCAGAAAGACGCTTGGCGCGAACCGGCGCAGCAGGGTAGCTCTGTTCAGGTGAGACAGGTGGTGAAAGCCGTTGATCCAGAACATCAGCGAGGTGACGGACTGGATCGCCACAAAGTTCGTCAGGAACAAGAGGAACGCGCCGCCGCCTTCCCGGTACAGCCCATGTGCCACGCAGATGCCGCAGGAGCAGAGCGGCGGCACGAGCGCGGTCGCAATGGCGACGCCCACAAGCCCGGCGCTCAGGCGTGGAGAGGTGGTGGCATAGGCCCCCGCTGCGCCCCCGGCTAGCGCAATCACCAAATCCATGATGTTGGGAGTCGTCCTGCCCATGATCTCACTGCCGGGCGAAACTCCTTCATGCAACTTGCCGATGAGGAAGCCGATCACCAGCACGAGCAGCACCCCGCTGACTTCGGCCACGAGCGCCTTTCGCAGCAGCGATTGATCGCCGTCTACCAGAGCCAGGGCAATGCCGGTGATCGGCCCCAGCAGCAGCGCGATGATCATGGCCCCGATGACCACCGCCGTACTGTTCTCCAAGAGGCCGTAACTGGCGACGACGGCGGCCAGCGCGTTCATCACCAGGTAAGGGACGCTCAGGGATGCCCCGTCGTGGATTTTCCGGCGTACCGTTTCCTGTTCCTGCGCGTATGGCTCTTTGTCGGGCGGCAGGACTGTTCCCAGGCGTGGCGTTTTGGTATCCATGAGGCTCATGTGAGGGGTTGCTTTATTCGGGCAAGGCCCCGATCTTCCGCAGCAGCAGCTTGATTGTTAAGCCCTGCACGACGACCGAGAAGGCGACGACGGCAAACGCCGCAGCGGTAATAGCCCGGCGCTCCGGCAGCTCCGGCGGCAGCCCCAGCACGAGCGCGAGGGCCAGCGCTCCGCGCAGCCCGCCCCAGACGAGGACGTGCTGATGGTTCCACGACACACGCTGAGAGGAGCGCAGAAAGACCGCGCAGCAGGGATAGACCGAGATCGCCCGCCCCAGCACCACGACCGCGACGGCCACGAGCGACGGGAGCCAGAAGGCCGCGAAATGCTCCTCTGTCAGCCGCAGCCCTATCAGCAGGAAGATCAGCGAGTTGACGAGGAAAGCGACGAACTCCCAGACCGTCAGAATAGCGCCACGCCCTTTGTCCGTGAGCGCCCCCAGCGAGCCGGTATTGCCAATCAGGATGCCAGCGGACAGGCTGGCAAGAACGCCCGATAGGTGAAATTCTTCGGCCAGCAGGAAGGAGCCGTAGGCGGCGACGGCGGTAAAGGCGACTTCCAGCAGGTGATCGTCGGTGTGGCCCACGATAAGCAGAACGGCCCCCGCAACGAGCAGACCGCATACGACTCCCCCCAGCACCGTGACGACAAAGCTCAGGGCAATGCCGCTGCCCGTGACCGTGCCGCCCTGGACAGCGGCCAGTACCACGCCGAACGCCACCGCCGCCGTGCCGTCATTGAGCAGGCTTTCGGCCTCCACCAGCACCCGGAGCTTCCCCTGAATGCCCGCCTCCCGGAAAATCGCTATGACGGAAACCGGGTCCGTCGCGGCGATCAGGACGCCGAACAGCAGCGCCGCCGCCCAGGGCCAGCCGACCAGGCAGTGCATCCCCGCCGCCGTTAGCCCCGCCGACAGCAGCACCCCGACCGTCGCCAGTGTCAGGATTACGGGCAGGTTGCGGCGCAGTTCCTTCCAGGGAATCCTGATCGCCGCGTCAAAGATGAGGGGCGGCAGGAAGATACTAAAAATAAGATGCTTGGTCAGAGCAGCGGTGGGAGCGACATGGGAGAAGGCAAGCACAATACCCGTAAGAACCAGACCTATCGTGTAGGGCAGATGGACTTTGCGGGCGAGCAAGGCGACTACGGAGGCGACCAGAAGCAGCAGCCCGATCTTCTCAAAACTCAATCCCACAGACGAACCAGTCTCAACATCGCTTCTTCGTGCTTCTCCATCTTGGACAGGCACAGGGCGAGGAGGCAGTGTGCCAGCGGGTCGTCGGGGTCTTGGGCGAGTTGCCGCCCGGCTTCCTCGGCGGCCATCGGGTAGCGGCCTTGTTCATACAGCAGATGCGCGCGACTGAGGTTTGCGTTCATGCGTTCCGTTGATTGTTCTCAACATCTTTCTTTTTTCTGTCCACTCGGCGCAACATCCAGATCGCAAACACACTGACCGGCACCGCAAGGATAAGAACGGCAGACATCTGCCTTGCCAGTTCTGAAGGGACCCCTAAACCTTGGATGATCGCGCCAACCACTTGGAACAACGGGTAGTACGCCCAGGCCCATGCGAACAGGAAGACCAGAAAGAGCAAGATCTCTAAGAACCATGTCAATGCTCGCTTCACAATTCTGGGTACTCCCGGCTCACAGGATGCGCCGCGCTTTCAGGTACTCGATCAGCTCATCATACACGCCGCCCTCGTTGGCATAGAGGGCGTAATTGCGGGCCGTCTCGAACCAGGGGCGGACGCTGGGCTTGACTTCTTTCAAGCCCCGCTTGAAGTCGCTCATGCCGATGGCGCGGATCTTCCCGGTCGCAAGCGAGTCTTCCAAAGCAAGCTCGGCGGCGGCCTCGCACAAATGCGCGAGGTCCGCCCCCGAATAATCCTCGGTCTTCGCGGCCAGGGCGGCGAAGTCTACGCCTTCCAGGGGCCGGTCTTGGGAGTGCAGGCGCAGGACCGACTCGCGGGCGGCGGCGTCGGGCGGCAGTACCAGCAGGGTCCGGTCGAGCCGGCCGGGGCGGCGCAGGCCCGTGTCTATGTCCCACGGGTGGTTCGTGGCGGCCAGAATGAACACGCCTTCGTTGTTGCCGTCCACGCTGTCCATCTCGGCCAGGAGCTGGTTGACCACGTTGCGGCCGGCGTTGTTACGCATCTGGCTCCGCTTGTGGCCCAGGGCGTCTATCTCGTCGAAGAACAGCACGCAGGGGCTGTTGGCGCGGGCCGTCTCGAAGATCTGGTGCAGGTTCTTTTCGCTGTTGCCGATCCACATGTCTAAAACGTCGGACAGGCCGACGGACAAAAACTTCGCGCCCAATTCGCCCGCCGTCGCGCGAGCGATGAACGTCTTGCCGCAGCCGGGCGGGCCGTAAAGGAGCAGGCCGCCGCGCAGGGACTTGCCGTAAAGCTTCCGCAAATCCGGGTTCTTCATCGGGGCCAGGAATGCGAGGTTCAGCCGCCGCTTGACCGCCTCCATGCCGGCCACGTCCGACAAAGTCACCAAAGGCCGCTCCACTTCCCAACCGCCTGTTTCGCTCTCGCCGTCGTCGTCCTGCGCGGAAAGCGGCACGGCGGTCTCGGGCGTCGGGGCGCGGGAGGGGGCAGGGGAGGGGACGAAGTCTGGCCCGTCCAGCAGCGACGCCCCGAGGGCGTCTAGGAGGCGTCCGTAGCTGATGGCCCGCACCGTGTCGCCCGTCTTAAAGGCGGCGTCCGCCGCCATTTTGAGCGCCTCGCGGCTGTCGGGCTGACGGCCCAGCACGACCACGCACTGCTCCAACGCCTCGGCGGGGCGGTCCGCTCCGAGCAGCAGGGTCGCGAGGTGCAGGCGCAGGGGGACGTTGTCGGGGCTGGCCTCGACGGCGGCGGCGATAGCCGAAATGATGCTGGGGTCGGTTGCCATGGGGATAAGTCGGGGGTCCTGAAGGTCCCCGCCGCCGGGGTCGGCGGCGGGGCATGAGCGGTAAACTACGAGCCGGACGCGGCGAAGCGCTTGCCGACGGCTTCCCAG
>JANOOM010000167.1:0-2786 GCA_031421335.1 Armatimonadota bacterium | reverse complement strand
GATGCTGAACGCGGTCAACCTGACTTTCGTCGCCTTTTCCCGCTACCACAACGACCTAGGTGGGCAGATGATGGTGATCTTCGTCATGGCCGTTGCCGCCTCCGAAGTCGCTGTCGGGCTTGGCATCCTCGTTTCGATCTTCCGCAACCGAACGTCCATCAACGTGGACGAGATTGACCTGATGAAGGGGTAAACCCCCTCAGCCCCCTTCTTTCCTGAAAGACGGGGGCCTTTCCTTGGAGTTCTCATGCCGCACTCTGACCAGACCCTTTCATACGCCTGGCTCATCCCGCTCTTCCCGCTGGTTGGCTTCCTGATTAACGGCCTGCTGGGGACGAAACTGCCGAAACTCGCCTCGGGCGCCATCGGAACGCTGGCGGTTTTTCTGTCCTTCGCTGTCGCCGTGCGCCTGTTCATGGTCGTCACAGCCGCCGATGAGGCGCACCGTCAACTTACGGTCTACCTCGCGCCCTGGCTGAACGTGCCGACCGATCCGAATGGCATCCACAGCTTCGCCGTCAACTTCGAGCTTCTGATTGACCCGCTTTCCGTCCTGATGATGCTCATCATTACAGGCGTCGGCGGCCTCATTCACCTCTACTCGACAGCGTACATGGCGGCAGACAAGGGATATCAGCGGTTCTTCACCTACTTGAACCTGTTTATCTTCTTCATGCTGCTGCTGGTCATGGCGAACAACCTGCTGATGCTGTTCATCGGCTGGGAGGGCGTCGGGCTTTGCTCCTACCTGCTCATCGGCTTCTTCTACGAGAAGCGGTCGGCGGGGGATGCGGCTAAGAAGGCGTTCATCGTCAACCGCATCGGCGACGTCGGCGTGCTCATCGGCATGTTCTTCATGTTCCACTACTTCGGGACACTGGACTTCGTGACCGGCCACAGCGGCATTTTGGGTATGACCGAAGCCGCACCCGCCGTTGTCGCGCTGGCGACGCCGGCTGTCATCACGACGATGCTCTTGATGATCTTCTTCGGCTGTACGGGCAAGTCCGCCCAGTTCCCGCTCTATACCTGGCTGCCGGATGCGATGGAAGGTCCGACGCCGGTCTCCGCCCTCATCCACGCGGCCACGATGGTCACGGCGGGCATCTACCTTGTTTCGCGCACCCACTCGCTGTTCGAGCTGTCCGACACGGCCATGATCACGATCGCCGTCACTGGCATCGCCACGGCTTTCTTCGCGGCCACCATCGGCCTGATGCAGAACGACATCAAGCGCGTCCTGGCCTATTCCACAGTCTCGCAGCTTGGCTACATGTTCGCCGCCTGCGGCGCGGGCGTCTTCGCGGCGGGCATGTTCCACGTCATGACGCACGCTTTCTTCAAGGCGTGCTTGTTCCTCGGTTCCGGCTCGGTCATTCACGCCGTCGAACACGCCATGCACACCTCACACGGGCATGAGGGCGAGCAGAACGTCGCCCATGCGGAACACGGCGACTCGGCGGACGAGAAGATCGGCGGCACGGCCGGACCCGACCCGAACGACCCGCAGGACATGCGGAACATGGGCGGCCTGCTCAAGAAAATCCCGGTGACGGGATGGTCCATGATCTTCGCTACGCTGGCGATCTGCGGCATCTGGCCGTTTGCAGGCTACTACAGCAAGGACGAAATCCTTTGGCGGACCTGGCTGGTGAGCGCACCCTTGCCCTGGCTGCACTGGGCCTTCTGGGGCATCGGCGTCGCAACCGCTCTTCTCACCGCATTCTACATGACGCGGCTGGTAATGAAGACCTTCTTCGGAGCGCCCCGCACCGAGGCCGCCCGTAACGCCTCTGAGTCAAGCCCTGCGATGCTCGTCCCCATTGCCATCCTGGCGCTCTTGTCCTTCATCGCGGCCTGGCCGATACTGCCCCTGAACTTCGAGAAGTTCTCCGAGTTCCTGGCGCCTTCCATCAAGACGCCTGGATATATTAGCCCGATCACGAGTGACACAGCGGAGAAGACCCTCGGCCTCGTGACCATCGGCTTGATTGTTGCCGTCATGGCGGGCTGCTTCCTGCGCTACCGTGCGACCAAGAACAACGAGCTGATGCGTCCCGAAGTTCGTGCTAACCACCGCCTTCTTTCTCCCGGCTGGTACAACTGGGCTATCCTCAACAAGTATTTCGTGGACGAAGCCTACAACTTCTGGTTCGTCAAGCTGGGCAAAAAGCTGGCGACTTGGCTATGGCGCAAGTTCGACGTTGAAGGCGTGGACGGCATCGTCAACGGGGTGGGGGCCTTCGCTGCCTGGTCCGGTCAGCGCGTCCGCAAGGTGCAGAACGGCTACGTTCGCTCTTACGCTTTCTCGATGGTGGTCGGCATCGTCGTCATTCTCGTGTTCGTCGTGGTCGGCGCGCTGAACCTCCACAAGTAAAATCTTATGAATGAATTCCATGGTCTACTGACCCTGACCGTTTTCCTCCCGGCTACGTTCGCGCTTCTCATCGGGGCGCTTGGGGCGGCCTCGCCCAAGACGAGCGGGCAGGCAATCAAGGTGCTGACGCTTGCGGGGACACTCATAACACTCGCCCTGTCGGTCTTCCTCTACACGCAGTACAACCCGGACCCGCACGCGCCGCAGTTCCAGATCGTTGACAAGACATCGTGGATTCCGTCCCTGCACATCAACTACTTCCTGGGCATGGACGGCATCTCGCTCCTGATGGTGCTGATGACGACCCTCATCTTCCCCTTCGTAGTTGGCGTCTCGTTTAAGGAGATCACCGAGCGCGCCCGCGAGTATTACTGCTGGGTGCTGGTGATGGAGACCGCCGTTCTGGGCG
>JANOOM010000166.1:0-8902 GCA_031421335.1 Armatimonadota bacterium | reverse complement strand
TCATGCCTTCCTGTCCGGTCCAAACGGCGGGGCGCTCCAAGACCTCGGAACCCTGCCCGGCGATGTTAGAAGCAAAGGTTTTGCAGTCAACGCCAGTGGACAGGTTGTGGGCCTCTCTGAATCGAGAAACGGCGAAACCCGCGCATTTCTTTACTCCGGCGGCGTGATGATCGACTTAGACGCTCTGGTCACGCCTGGATCGGCCTTCGCAAGACTTTATCTTGCGACCGGTATCACCGATTCCGGAATCATCATCGGAGATGGCGCAACAACCGGGTTCGATATCGGGGTCATCGCACAGAATAATGCCTTCCTCCTGACGCCCATTCTGGGCGGGCCGAAGATCACCGTCACGGCCAGCGCGTCCGCCGCAAACGGGACCGGGCAGCGGACGATCACGGTCACCACCAAGAATACCGGTGGGGCCACCGCAGACGGGCTTCAGATCACCACCATCACCCTGGGCGGCGCTGCGCCGCTTTCCCCCTCCTCAGTGCCGACCACGCCTAAGAATCTTGTCAACACGCCGGGGATGAACTCGCAGACCAACGACTTCGTTTTTATGCCCGCGCTGAGAACGAGGCAGGCGGCTCTCCATGTCGTCGGTCGCTACACGGACCCGAACAACCATCTCGTCGGCACCTTCACAGCCACAATACGGCTGCCGCTCCCTTAGCGTGGGCTACACACAGAAAGGAACCTCCGCATGAAACTCCACATCAGACTACGCATCAGGCTCTTTCTTCTGGCCCCCGCCCTGCTGCTATGCTTCGCGGCCCCGCGCGCCGCCCAGGCCCAGTTGATGCTGACCCTGACATCCGCCGCACAAACTGGACCTGCTTCCGGCGCGTTCCACTTCGCCGGAACGCTCACTAATTTGACCGCCGCCGAGGTCTTTCTCAACGGTGACAGCCCAACCTTCAACGGGCCGGGGACCATTGACGACAGCGCCTTCCTCAACAACGCTCCCGTTAGCCTTGGGCCGACGGGCAGTGGGAGCGACACCTATACCGGCAGTTTCTTCGATATCATTCCGTCTTCTTCGGCGGCTGCCGGCACCTATTTTGGGACATTCACCGTCCTGGGTGGGCCGACGACCAATGATCAGATGACGGTGGGGACCGAGGACTTTTCGGTGATGGTATTGCCCTCGCCCGCCGTGCCGGAAGCCTCCACGGTCGTGAGCCTCGGCCTGCTGCTGGCACTAGGTTTAGGCGGGCTGGTCGTGGGTGCGCGGCGGCGTAAGGCGGCTTTCATACTCTGACACGAACATCCGACGCAGAAAGGCCCAGCGCATTCGCGCTGGGCCTCTCTCGTTTTCACTCGCTGATCCTTGGACCCAGAAACGAAAAGTCAATCTGATCTTGTGAGCGTCAGGGAGCGAATGTTGATCCCTTTCCAGGCAGAAGGATCGTGCGGCTTGACCGTGACAAGGACGCTGCTGGGTGTGGCAATCTTGATGACACCCAAATTCAGCGCATGATAATCGGTCCAGGCAGAGGTTCCTACTGTTTTGCTTGTCAGCGCCTGGCCGGCAATGGTGACCTCGAAGGCCGTGGGTCCATTGCCGGTGCTGTAGTCTACTTGAACCTTATAGACGCCCTTGGCCGGAACGTGGATCGTCCATGAGGGATATTCCAAGGCCTTATCCCAGTAGCCGACAAAGACCTGGCTGTGCTCCTCGGCCACGCGGATCTCCGTCCCGTGCAGCGTGGCTGCTTCCGGGGAGAGATGGAAAGAGCCGTTCGGGTCGGGTGTTACGTCTGGCTTCAGAGAAAACTGCGTCGAAGGGCCGTCTACGGACGATCCGCCGACGGTGACGGTGTAATTCCCATTTTCCACGACCCATTTCTTCTGAATATTCCAAATCTCCAGTTCATAGGGTGTCAGATGGAACACCACAGCCTGCGCGGCGCCTGGCTCCAGATGGATGCGTCGGAATCCTTTCAGGGCGCGGTCCGGTGTTTCCACGCTGCTGGTGTTCGGATGCAGGTAAAGCTGAACGACCTCGTCTCCGGCACGCGAGCCGGTGTTGGTGACATTCACCGTCACAGCGACGTCTAGTGGTGCGCCCGGTGCTGAGGGAGTCGCTGTCAGCCCATCGTAACGGAACGTGGTATAGCTCAGGCCGTAGCCGAAGGGGAATTGGGGCGACCTCTCAGAGTCCACATAGCCCCCGTTATCCGTCTTCGATCGGTCGTAATCATAAAACATGGGGAGCTGGCCTAGCGTGCGCGGGAAAGTAATTGGAAGGTGCCCCGAGGGGTTGTTGTCGCCAAACACCGTCTCAGCGATGACCTGACCACCGCGCTCGCCGGGATACCACGCCTCCAAAATGGCCGGGACATGCGCGGCTGCCCAGGGGATCGTCAGAGGCCGCCCGTTTTCCAGCACCAGAACGACTGGAACGCCCGTCGCTACGACGGCTTCCAGCAGCCGTTCCTGGATACCGGGCAGGTCCAGACTGGCGCGGTCGAACCCCTCGCCGGAAATGCCTTGATGCTCCCCCAGGCCCAAGATCGCAGCGTCGGCCCCTTTGACTTTGGCGACTGCAGCGTCTATATCGTTTCCATCATCCGAGACGACCGTGGTGCCGGGCGAGACTGCGGCCCGGACGCCGTCCAGCAGGCTGACCATCTTTGCCTGATGGGGGATGTTGGCGTAGTCGCCGGCCTGAGCTGAGACCGCATTCGGCCCAATGACGGCGATGCGCCCCAGGCGTTTAGACAGCGGCAGCAGGTTTCTCTCATTCTTCAGCAGGCAAACCGATTCGCGGGCGGATTCGAGTGCCGTGGCGAGATGCGCCGGGCTGCGGCGGATGCGTGCGGGAAGGGATGGGGCGACGAAAGGATGGTCGAACAGGCCCAGGGCGAATTTGGCTCGCAGAACGCGCGAAACGGCTTGGTCCAGCACAGCCGGGGATAGCTTGCCCCGGGTGATGCCCTGGATAATCGCGCCCTGGAACGTGTCATGGTCAAAATCATAGAACTGCATGTCAACGCCCGAGGTGAGCGCCATGCGAACGGCATCACCAGGCGTGGCGGCGACGTGATGGGTGTCGTACAGAAGCCGGATGGCCCCCAGGTCAGATAGGACGAAGCCCTGAAAGCCCCATTCTTTACGCAATACGCTCGTCAGCAGCCAGGGATTGGCGGTGACGGGAATGCCGTCAATCTCATGGTAAGCGGCCATCGCTCCCATCGCGTGGGACTGACGGATAGCTGGCTCGAACGACCGGAGCATGATCGTCCGTATTTCGCGCTCTCCGGCGTGTACCGGAGCGGTGTTCAATCCGCCCTCCGGCGAGCCGTGCCCGGCAAAGTGTTTCGGCTCGGCGATCACGGAATGGTCAGTAGCCAGGGACGTGCCCTGCATCCCCGCGACATAAGCCGCGCCCAAAACTCCCGTCAGATAGGGGTCCTCGCCGAAGTCCTCCTCGACCCTGCCCCAGCGCGGCTCACGGGCGACATCCAGTACGGGACCTAGGATCATGTCTACGCCGGAGGCGCGCGCTTCCGAGGCTATCCCCGCCGCCGTCTCTCGCGCCATATCGGGGTTCCAAGTCGCCGCAAGATTGATGCTTTGAGGATAGAGGGTCCCGTCCAGGGCGGCATCGGAAAAACCATGCAGGCCTTCTTCAATGAACAAGACCGGGATACCCAGGCGGCTGTGCGCCATCACCCAGCGCTGGATCTCGTTGGAAAGAGCCGCCGGGGCATAGAGGTCGTGAAGACTGCCCACGCCCAGGCTGCCCCAGGTCTTCTCCGCCGTCTCCGTCCGAAGCTGTGCATCGGACGCGGCATGAGTCCCATCGGCACGCTTGTCAACGAAGTCCAAGCCGCTATACATGTCGAGCTGACGGGCTTTTTCCGTCACTGTCATCCGGCCGACCAAGTCCTGAACACGGCGTTCGATGGGGACAGCCGGGCGCTTGTATATTGGCAGTGTCTGGGCATGCGCCTGCATCGGCGCAAGTTGAAGCAGCAAACCAACGCAGGCGGCTTTGATAGGTGAAAGAGGCATTGTCATTCCTTACCGCCGGAGAACTTGGCTCCCTCGACGATGTAGCGCTGCATGACAAGGAAGACCAGCACCAGGGGCAGGACGCCGATGGCGGCGGCAGCGAAGAGCTGGGCGAGGTTCTGGGTCTGGGAGGTCAAGAAAGTAGACAGCACGACCTGGACGGTCCACGCCGACGGGTCCTGGCCGATGACGAGGGGCCACAGGAACGAGTTCCAGCTCCCGATGAACGTCAAGACGCCCAGGGCCATCAAGATGGATGTAGAGTTCGGCAGCAGCAGCCGCCAATAGACGCCGAAGTAGCCCAGGCCGTCCAATCGGCCCGCTTCCTCGATCTCGGTCGGGAAGCGCAGATAGAACTGCCGGAATAGGAAGATGGAGAATGCGGAAAACAGGCCCGGCGCGATGATACCCCAGCGCGTGTTCACGCCGCCCAAAAATGCCGTCACGGCGAAGGTCGGCACGAAAGTGACGGCGCTCGGGATCATCAGCGTCGCCAAGATCACCGCGAAGACCACGCTGCGCCCCCGCGCAGGAATGCGCGCCAGGGCGTAGCCGGCCATGGATGAGAACAGCATCTGCAAGACAAGTGTGACGACCGAAATGAACGCCGAGTTCAGCAGCCCGGTCAGCATCAAATGATCCGGGTCGCTGAACAGCTTCCCGAAGTTCTCCCAGTGCGGCGCACCCGGCAGCCAGGCCCAGTGCAGCGAGGTGATCTGGTCGTCACTCATCAGTGCGTTGCGGACGATCAGGTAGAACGGAATCAAGAACAGCACGGCCAGGAGGGACAGAAAGACGTAACGCGGAAAAGCGGCCAGGGAGCGCGGCTTCATAGATCGTTCCTCACTTGTTGGACTCGCCGAACCCGAAGAGCCGCCCCTGTACGAGTGTGATGGCGATGATTAAAGCCGTCAGGATGAAGCCGCCCGCCGCGCCCCGCCCGAAGTCCTGGCTGCTCAGGGCCAGCGAGTAGAGGTAGACGAGCGGCGGGCGGGCCAGGGAAGCATTGCCCACTGAGGACCCCGAGCCGCCCAGAATGTTATAAAACTCATCGAACGCCTGGAAGGCCGCGATGAGGTTCAGCAGCAGGACCGAGACCGACGTGGCGCGGAGCTGGGGCAGGGTGATATAGCGCAGGACCGGCCAGCCCGACCCGGCCCCGTCCACGGCGGCGGCCTCGTAGAGCGACTTGGGGATCTCCTGCAAGCCCGCCAAAAAGATGATCATAAAGAAGCCCACCTGGAGCCATAACCGGACCGTTACCAATACGAGCCAGTACCAGGGAGGGTGGGCCGTCCCGATCCAGGCGATGGCCGGGACGCCGAACAGGGCGAGCAGGTGGTTGGCGAAGCCGAACGGCAGGCCGTTGAACAGGCTGACCTTCCAGATGAGTGACGCGACGACGTAGGAGACGGCGGAAGGGATGAAGAACACGGTGCGGAAGAATGACCGGCCCCATCCCGCCCGGTTGACGAGGAGAGCGAGGCCGAGCGAGATCGCGAACGTCAGCGGCACGATGAACAGGGCGAACAAAACAGCCGTCACCAGCGACTTCAGGAACGCCTCATCGGTCAGGAGGTCGGTGTAGTTCCGCAGGCCGATGAAGTGGCCGGGGTGGATCGTGTTCTGGGCGTGCGACAGGCTCAAGAGTAGGCCCCAGACGATCGGGATGAGCGTGAACACGAGGAGGCCGATCAGGGAGGGCGCCATGAAGCCCCAGAAGGCCAGTGTCGCCGTCCGGTCGCCCGCCGACCGGCGCCGAGGCGCGGACTGTTTCGTGGTGTCGTTTCGGGTCATGCTTACTCCAGCGCCCGCGCGAGTTCGCGCTCGCACTTAGCGGCAGCCGCCGCAATCTCCGGGGCGGCCGGGCGGCCCTGTTTCAAGATGTTCGCCACGGCGTCGCCCAGGGCTGTGCCCATGGCGGCGTTCCAGGTCGGCGGCAGGACGTACCCGTGCGCGGCGAGGTCGGCGACCGCCTGGGCCGGGACCGGCGCGCGCAGGGCGGACGCCGTCCGGGCGACGCTCGCGCGCGGCGGGACGTGGAAGCCGTAGCCCAGGCACCAGTCTTCCTGGATCTTTTTGTTCGTGACCCAGAGCCACTGGACGTACTTCTTGGCCTCGGCCACGGCCGGCCCCTGGGCGTTGACCATCGCCGACCATCCGCCCCGAAAGGTCGCGGGGCGGCCCGCCCCATCCAGCGCGGGCCAGGCCATGCCGCCGATGTCGTTCCCGAACGCCTTCTGGATGGCGGGGTACGACCACAGCCCCCCCCACTGCATCGCCGTCAGCCCCTGCGTGAAGGCGGATGGGTCCCAGTAGTCGGTCGGGGCACCGATCAGCAATGCCCCCGAGTCGTTCAACTCGCGCAGCTTCTCGTAGGCGACGACGGTGCGCGCGGTATTAAAGACGATCTTGTCGTCCACGAGAAAATCGCTGCCCGCCGACCAGGGGACGATGTTGATGAGCGCGGTCGCCCCGCCGTCGTTGCCGACGAACAGGCCCTTGCGGGTGCCCGTCGTCAGCGCCTTCGCCGCTGCTGTCAGCTCGTCAATCGTCTTGGGCGGGGCCAGCCCGGCGGCCTGAAGTACGCTGGGGCGGTAGTAGAGAATGCCGGTGTCATCCAGCATCTTGACTCCGTAGACCTTGCCGCCGACGCTGTTTGCAGCCAAATCGAGCGGCGACAAGTCGCGCCGGACGTCCGGCGGCAGGATGTCGTCGAGCGGGACGACTTGGCCCGCCTCGGCCATGGCCGCTGTGATCTGGCCCTCAAACACGTCCGGCCCGCCGCGCGTCAGCAGGGCGGTGGAGAGCTTGGTGCCGTAATCGCCGGGCACCCAGATGACCTGGACGCCGATATCCGGGTGCTGCCTCATGTACTCGTTGGCGTAGCGCTGGACCGCTTGCTGCGTCCCCACTTCGCCGTATTGGTGATACCACTGGGTCAGCGTGACCCGCTTGCCGGGCATCCCCGGTCGGCCGCACCCGGCCAGGAGGGCAGCGGCGCCCGCGGCGGCGAGAAATTGGCGGCGGCTGCCCTGCCACGACGGGGGAACGTCTTCATTCCTGATCATAAGCTCTGTATTCGACGAACCGCACGGGATCTCCTCCTGCTAGGGAGGAAACCGTTGCCCTCGCGTTGAACGTAAGACAAGAAAAGACGCCTATGAGACATCCCACCCGCATTACCCTTTTTTCGCTTCTCGCCGCGCTTTGGCTCGCCCTTGTCGGCGGCGGCTGCTCGCACGCGCCCACTGCCGCACGTGGCGCGGATCGGGACGCCCAGGGGCGCATCGTGCTGGACTACTGGAACGGGTTCACTGGGCCGGACGGCAAGACCATGGAGGCCATGGTCGAGAAGTTCCAAAAGGACAACCCGGATATCCGGGTCAAGATGCAGCTCATCCCCTGGGGCACCTACTACAACAAGCTGACGCTGGCCCTGGCCTACGGCGGGGCGCCCGACGTATTCATCTGCCAGGCCCACCGGATGCCCGAGTTCGCCTCGTTCGGCACCCTGCGGCCATTAAAAGACCTGTATGACACGGCCCAGCCGCCCCTGACCGAATCCCAGTTCGCCGCCGCGCCCTGGCGGGCCACCTACTACAACGGCGTCCAGTACGCGCTCCCCCTGGACGTTCACCCGATGGGGATGTACTACAACGTCAAGCTGTTCAAAGAAGCCGGCATCGTGGACGGCAAAGGGAACGCCCTGCCGCCGCGCACCTGGGATGAGTTCTTGACGGACGCCAAGAAATTGACCAAAGACACGACCGGGCGGGGGCGGCCCGACCAGTGGGGGTTCGTCATCACCAACCAGGAAAACATTTTTCTCGCCATGACAGACCAGTACGGCGGCAGCATCCTGACGTCCGACGGCAAGCGCGGCGCCCTGTCGTCGCCCCCCTGCATCGCTGCCGTCACGCGGATGCACGATCTGGTCTACAAGTACCACGTCGCCCCCCCGCCCGAGGGCATCAACTCCTGGCTCGCACTTCGGCAGGGGAAGGTCGCTATGGGGCTTGAGGGGATCTACATGCTGTCCTCGCTTCAGGATCAGAAGGGCCTGGACTTCGCCGGGGCGCCCATCCCGCAGTTCGGCCCGCAGCCGGGCACTTGGGGCGGCTCGCACCTGCTCTGCCAGCCGCGCGGACTGTCCCCCGAGCGGTCCAAGGCCGCCTGGCGGCTGATGCGCTATTTGTCCGACCACAGCCTCGCCTGGGCGGCGGGCGGGCAGGTGCCCGCCCGGTCGGACATCGAGCAGACGGCCGGCTTCCGGGCGCTGCCGGTGCAGGCGCAGTTCGCGAGGCAGCTTTCGTATGTGCAGTACGCCCCGCTGGTCCCGAGCGACAACTCGCTGTTCCAGTTCGTGGACCCCGCCGTCGAGGCCGTCCTGCTGAACCTGCAAACGCCCCGACAGGCCATGGCCGACGCCGACCGGCGCATCAACCAGACCCTAGAAAGAGAACGGCAGTGAGCATCCCCGCCATTTCGCCCATTGCCGTTCCAGTCACCGCCCACGCGCGGGCGGGAAGCAAGACGCGGTCCCAAAGGTCCGCTCAGGCCGTCGGCCTGCTGTTTGCCCTGCCGCATCTGATCCTGTTCGCCGCGTTCCTGCTGGTCCCGACCATCTTCGGCTTCTGGATCTCGCTGCACCGATGGCACATCCTGGCGAAAACGCACCCGTTCATCGGCCTGGGCAACTATGGCCAGGTCTTTTCCGACGACATCTTCTGGATCGCTGTTAAGAACACACTTTATTTTGTGATCCTTGTCGTGCCGGCCGGAAAGGATGCCGGAGTGGTCGGCACTGCTCTGATCGAGGAGTTCGAAATCGCCTCGGTTCAGAGTCAAGACGACTCGGCTCAAGGAATGGGCACGG
>JANOOM010000165.1:0-7163 GCA_031421335.1 Armatimonadota bacterium | reverse complement strand
TGTTCGTCCTGGCCCTAATCGGGACGGTCACGGCCTGCCTGGGGCTGCTGGCGATGTGGGCGCAGCCGAACGTCAAGCGGACCCTGGCCTGGTCCACCGTCAGTCAGATGGGGTTCATGATGGCCGAGTGCGGCATGGCAGCCTTCCCGGTGGTGGCCCTGCACATCGTGGGGCATGGGTTCTACAAGGCGTGGAGCTTCCTCCGGACCGGCGATGTGCCGGTCCGGGTGGCTTCGGCGTCCTTCTCGCCCCGGCGCACACTGCTCTTCTTCGCCCTGGGGAGTGGGGTGGGCCTCGCCTGCGTGGCCGGGGCGGGCCACTGGACGGGGCTGAACCTCCTGCACTCGCCGGCCGAGTGCGGGCTGTCGCTGATCCTGGCCCTGTCTCTGGGACAGGTTTGGGTGGCCTGCTTCCGCGTCGCGCCGCCGGGCCGCCGGCAGAATGCGCGGGCATTTGCCGGTGCGGTGACGGCGAGCCTGTTCCTCTCCCTTTTGGCCTGTGCGGTCTATGGCGGTGCGAACGCCTTCCTCGCCCCTGTGTTCCCGGTTCCGGCTCCGAGAGGCCCGCTGGCCTGGGCCTCGGCCCTGCTGCCGGTGGTGGCCCTGGCAGCGCTCTGCGTCCTGCACCCGCTCCTGCCAGCCCTGATGCGGACGCGCTCCGGCCGAGCCTTCCACGTCCACGCCCTCCACGGATTCTACTTCGGCGCAGTCGCCGACCGTTGGGTGGACCGGCTCTGGCGCAGTCCTTCCCGCAAGACCGTCCCAGAGGAGGATCGATCATGTCTGACTCCGCAGTGACCCATGCTATAACCGCTCCAGATACAGTGGCTCCATCTGCTGAAATGGTGGGGGATGACCTTGTGCGAAAAGATACCCTGCTCGCCTGCGAGCGGATACCGCCCCTTTGGGACTTGCCAAACTATGTCGCCGTCAATCCCTTCCTTGGCTTCGCCGCACAGCCGCTGACCAGGGCCGCCGTCACGATCCGCGAGGGGCTGGGGGCGGAGGTTCTGCCACCAGCCGATTACTACCGCATCCGGTGGCAGGAAGGGGCATTCGACTGGGCCGATCTCGTGGGGGCGGCCCGTCGCTTTGGGGGAGATCCCGCGCCGCTGGAACGGGTGCTGGACGGCGTGGCCCCCGTCAAGACGCGGGCGGCGCGGACTGTACTGACCCAGGCCGAGCGGCACGACGCGCAGCACGGGACCTCCTGGAACGCCCTGCTTATCAGCGGGGCCGCCCGCTGGTGCGCGATCCATGCCCGGCAGGGCGGGGCCTTCCGGTTCGCGCCGGGCTGCGGGGACCTCTACGGCGGATGGCGGGAGGCGGCAGAAGCGGACCGGTCGCCGGAGATCGCGGGACTGGCCGGGTGGCGCATGTGGGCGAATGGCCTGCCCCGCCGCGCGGAGGCGGCGATCGGCACAATGCTCGCCCACTTGGATGTGCCGCCTGAGGAGCGGGCGGACTACCTATACCGGCTGCTGGGGGGTGTCTACGGATGGGCGTCGTTCCTGCGGCGCTCCTCCTGGGAGAGCGGCGATGCCCCCGGCCCGCTGCTGGACCTGATCGCGATTCGGATCTGCGCCGACGCCGCCGTGCCGATGCTGGCGAAGGAGCGCAGTCACGGACTAGGGATGGGCCGGAGCCGGCCCACCCAACAGGCACGGATCATTGACGCTGAACAAACGGTCGAAGATGAGAATACGCGCCTGGTCTTCCAGGAGGCGCTGGAAGACGGGTTCGTGCGGTCTCTGCTGGCGGGTATGGCCGCCGCCCCGCAGTCGCCGCGTGCCGTGCGCCCGGCCGTCCAGGCGGTGTTCTGCATTGATGTCCGCTCCGAGGTGTTGCGGCGTCATCTGGAGACCGTGGCCCCGGCCATAGAGACGCTCGGCTTTGCCGGATTCTTCGGCGTGAGCCTGTCGTGGCAGGAAGACGGCAAGGGCAGCGCCCGTTGTCCCGTATTGCTGAAGCCCGGCGTTCGCGCCTGGCCGGCTGATCGCGCGTCGCCAAAAGGTGGTGTCGCCCTGAAGTATGTCCAGAACGCCCCGGCCGCTTCTTTCACCTTTGTCGAAGTGCTTGGCCTGGCCTACGGGGTGGGGCGGGCTGGCGACGCTTCGGTATTCGCTTCCCCCAAAGCCTCCCCGGAAGGCACGGCTGCTTTCCAGTTCGCGGCAGCACAGGGAGATCAATCAAAGTCGGGAGATCAATCAAAGGCGCGGGAAGCCCGGCTGGACCTCGCGGCGGGCATCCTCGGAAACCTGGGGCTGCGGTCCCGCTTCGGGCGTTTGTTCCTGCTCTGCGGACACCAGGGCAGCAGCGCCAACAACCCCCACGCCGCCAGCCTGGACTGCGGGGCCTGCGGCGGCCATGGCGGGGCCATCAACGCGCGGGTGGCCGCCGCCCTGCTCAATGACCCGGCGGTGCGCTCCGGGCTTCGGGGGCGCGGCTTCGCCGTGCCCGACGACACCCACTTCCTGCCGGGGGTCCACCTGACCGCCACCGATGAGGTGACACTGCTGGACACGGACCGCATCCCCCGGACGCATCACCCTGACCTCGCCCATCTGCGGGAATGGCTCGGCGAGGCCGCCCCGCATGCGCGGGCGGAACGGGCATCCGCCCTCGGCCTGCCTTCCGGCCCCCGCCGGAAGCCGGCGGACTTGCTCGGCGCGCTGCGGCGGCGGGGGAGCGACTGGTCGGAGGTGCGGCCGGAATGGGGCCTGGCCCGCAACGCGGCCTTCATCGCCGCCCGCCGGGACCGGACACGCGGCGTAGATCTGGGGGGCCGCGCCTTCCTGCACGAATACGACTGGACGTGTGACCCGGACAACGCGGTCCTCGGCCTGATCCTGTCTGCCCCGGTGGTGGTCGCGTCTTGGATCAACCTCCAATACTTCGCCTCGACCGTGGACAACGCCGCCTTCGGGTGCGGGACGAAGGCGCTGCACAACCGGGTGGAGGATTTGGGGGTGGTGCTAGGGAACGGGGGCGACCTCCGGACGGGCCTGCCGCTCCAATCGGTCCACGCCCCCGACGGCCGCTGGTATCACGAGCCGCTGCGCTTGCAGGTGATCGTGGAGGCCCCCACGGAGCGCCTTGACGTGGCGCTGTCAGCCCACGCTGGGGTGAAGGACCTTGTGGGGAACGGCTGGATACGCCTTTATGCCCTCGACCCCGCCGGGCCGGCTGTTGCCCGATGGCAACCCGGCGGCTGGGTGGCATGATCGTCTCCCCGAGTTGGTTCCGCTGATGTAATCAACCCCAAAGAAAAGTGTACTTTTTGTTAAATCGAGATCGCACATGGCAAGCAGTGAATCAACCAGGCAGTCCCCCTACAGGGGAAGCTGCATCGTCATTCCCACCAAACATGCAAAGTCGGTGGCGATTGCCCCGCCTTTTCGGAAATGGCTTGAGGTGGGTGTCTTGGAATGGCTGGTTGATACGGATACGCTTGGTACTTTTTCGGGGGAAACCGAGCGCGAAGGCACTGCCTTGGACTGCGCTCGGCACAAATGTGTATGGGCTATAGAAAGCCTTGGTGTGGAATACGTCTTGGCAAGCGAGGGCCGCTTTGGGCCGCATCCGCTAATCCCGTTTTTGGCATGCGATCAAGAAATGCTTTATTTCATCGACAAGAACCGTGAGTTCCATCTGCACATGGCTCACCTGAGCGAAAACACCAACTACATGATGCAGGCCGTGAGTTCGATGGAAGAATTGCAAACATTTGCCGCCGCTGCCGGTTTTCCATCACATGCATTGATCCTCCGTCCCAACAGTCGAGAGAACAGAGGTGTCTTGTTCAAAGGTCTTTATACGCCACATGGCCTGACAGAAGCATTCAAGCAATCTCTCTATCAATCCAGTGATGGCAAGGTGTGGGTAGAAACCGACATGCGGGCACAGATGAATCCCTCGCGCATGATGGTCATTGGCGAACTCGCAGAAAAGATGGCTGCGCGCCTGGCAACATTTTGTCCAGCCTGCGACACGCCCGGTTGGGGGCGCATAAGGGCCGAGAAGGGGCTGCATTGTGAGTATTGCGATCAAGAAACTGAAATGATTGCCCGTGAGATCTACGGCTGCGTTTTGTGCAATCACACCGACCAACTTCCACGATCTGATGGCCTTGAAATGGCACCACAAATGCATTGTGGCTGGTGCAACATATAAGGAGACCGTGCCATTCATGTGCCGTTCATGTGCCATTCATGGCATGGTCTCCTGAGTAATCGCCGACACCGCCGCGAACTGCTCCTTCAAGGCTGGGTACAGCGCCCGATAAACGCCGTAATACTTCCCATATGCCGCGTGTGCCGCCGCGTCCGGCTCGGTCCGGGCGCCCGTCTGGATGGCCGCATGACACGCCTCCGCCACCGTCGGATACGCGCCGGTGCCGACGGCGGCCAGCAGGGCGGCCCCCAGTGCCGGGCCTTCGTCCACCGACAGCGTCTCGTGTGGGTGGCCCGTCACGTCGGCATGGATCTGGCGCCACACGTCCGACTTCGCCCCGCCGCCCGACGCCCGCACCTGCGTAACGGGAACGCCGATCTCCTCGAAGATCTGGAACGTGTCGTTGAGCGCGAACGCGACCCCCTCAAGCACGGCCCGCGTGAAGTGCTGCCGCTTGTGCCGCAGGGTGATCCCGAAGAACGCCCCCCGCGCGCTCGCGTCCGGGTAAGGCGTCCGCTCGCCCGTCAGATAGGGCAGGAAGATCAGCCCCTCCGCGCCCGGCGGGACGTGCCGCGCCCCCGCAGCCATGAGGGCATACGGGTCGCCGCCGGTCGTGCGGGCGACCACGCCTTCCGGCTGGAAAAACGTGTCCCGCAGCCAGCGCAGCGACCCGCCCGCCGATAAAACGACGCCCATGGTGTGCCACTTGCCCGGCACCGCATGGCAGAAGGTGTGGACGCGCAGATGCGGGTCGGTCGCGGGCGTGTCCGAGTAGGCGAACACGACGCCGCTGGTCCCGACGGTGCTCGACACGATGCCCGTCTCGACGATGCCGCTGCCCACCGCCCCCGCCGCCTGGTCCCCGCCGCCGCCCGCGACAGGCGTTCCCTGGGCCAATCCCGTCAGCGCGGCGGCTTCGGCGTGGACATGGCCGGTGATCTCGATGCTCTCCGCGCACTCGGGCATGAACGAGCGCGGGATACCCGCCGCCCCCAAGACCTCCTCCGACCAGCGCCGGTGCTTGACGTCCAGCAGGGCCGTCCCACTGGCGTCCGAGACTTCGGTGGCGTGAACGCCGGTCAGCTTGAACCGTATAAAGTCTTTAGGCAGCAGCACCTTTACGACCTTGTCATAAGTCTCGCGCTCGTGGTTCCGCAGCCAGACGATCTTCGGGGCCGTGAAGCCCGTCAAGACCGGGTTGCTGATGTGTTCCACTAGGGCCTCATGCCCCACCTGCGCCGTGATCCAGTCGCACTCCGCCTGCGTGCGCTGGTCGCACCAGAGCAGCGCGGGTCGCAGCACGTTGTTATCTCTGTCCAAGAATACTGACCCGTGCATCTGCCCCGAAAGCCCGATGCCCGCGATCTCCTCACCCCCGATATTTGCCTTTCGCAGCACGCTCTTCGTCGTCAACAGGACGGCCTGCCACCAGTCCTCCGGGTCCTGCTCCGCCCACTGGGGCCGGGGTGTGGACAGCGGGTACTCCGCCGTGTCCGAGGCGACGTGCTGCCCGTCTTCGGTGATCAAGAGCGCCTTCGTCCCGCTCGTCCCGATATCCAGCCCTAAGTAATATGCCATTTTGCTTCTTTCTACCCTTTTGCCGCCGCAATCTCTATGATTACGGGATGATCGCTCAACGTAAGCGTGAGCGAGGTGGCCCTGCGGAGCGTCTTGAGCGGCGCCGTGCCGATTGTCGGGTCGTAGACCTTCACCAAGGAATACGCCCGGCCCAGGTTCACCCTGATGCTCTTCGACCCCGTGACCTGCTCGTTCCAGATCACCAGCTCAAATGTGCCGTTGACTTTTTGCAGCAGCAGGTCATGGACGGTCGCCGGCTCGCCGGGAATGGAGTAGCCCAGCCGGCCCGGCGCTTTCGGCGATTCGCGGTCGGCCAGGACCGTCGTCAGGTTGTGCAGGTAGAGAGCCGCCTTGCGCGGCGTGTAGTCGGGCCGATAAAACCCGAACTGCTGGTTGCCGCTCTCGTCGCTCCGGTCCCGCAGCAAATAGACGTCGGTTGCGCTCCACCCGCGCTTGAACTGGTCCAAATACATGGTCAGCAGGTTCAGGCCGTGGATCTCCTCGGTGATGATCCCGCCGACGGTCGTGCCCGTTTCCGTGGTGACGCGCGGCAGTGTTTCCAACGCGGCCGGCGAGTAGCCCGCGAAGTGGTGCGCCCAGGTCGAGCCGTACTCGCCGTACAGGCCGTCCACCTTGCAGGCCGGACTTGGGTCGGCGGCGTTCCACGTCTTGTTGTCGTCAAGACCCGGAGAGTTCGGGTGATAAATGTAGTTGTGGACGTTCGCCGCGTCCGCAAAGCGCGTGCCGTCCGGCATCAGACACCCCGCCCCCTTGGGGATCTGGAGGTACTGTAGCCCTACATTGTCCGCCTCCGCCCCGTTCTCGCTGATGCTCCACACCGGGTACTTCTTCAAGACCGGGTCACTCTTGACGGCGCTGTATAGGTCCCGTTGCAGCTTCGCCACCGCAAGCCACGAGGGCGCCCCGCCGCCGCCCTTCTCGCCCTGATAAGTGATGCCCCAGTTGTTCGGCTCGTTCGGCCCTTCCATGGCGAGCAGGGCGCCCGCCGCCGCCAGCCGCCGCCCCCCCGCCAGCAGTCGGGGGAGGTCCGTCCCGCCGCTGCCCAGGCCGTAGGAAAACCGCATGCCCGTCTGGGCGTGCAGGGCGAGCAGGTCTTCCAAGGGGATGTCGCCCTCATAGCCGGCCCGAATCCACCCAAGCCCGATAAACTTCACGGCCTTGATGGTCTCCGGCAGGGTCTCCCCGCGCCTGGAAACAGAGGAGTTCGCGCCGATGCTTCTGAGGAAGTCCGTCGCCCTTCGGGCGGTCGTCTGGGCCTGCGCCTCAGCGGCCACTGGCAGCGCGACTGCCGCGGCCAGGAGCAGGGCCGTCAGGCACCGGCGCACGCGGGTAGGGGAGCAATGGGCCACACGGTTACTGCCACGAGCATGAGAGAAAAACTTCATAAAATCA
>JANOOM010000164.1:0-3827 GCA_031421335.1 Armatimonadota bacterium | reverse complement strand
GTCCTATGCGTGTCGTGTGACTGGCCGACGGCGTCGTGGAAGACCCCGTGCCGACCCATCGGGTACACGATGCGCGCCCCGGCGTTCATGCAGGACAGGGCCAGTGAGAAGAAGCTGATCAAAGCGCCCAGCGAGACTGGGATCTTCAGCCACCCGACCCCGTTCATGTCCGCCAGGTCATTGAGCGGCGCGGCGAGCTGGTCCAGGGTCGTCTTGGAGTTCCGCAGGCCATAGACCTCCATGTAGGAAACGACGACGAAAAACAAACCCGTCGCCAGCAGGCTCCAGATCACGGCGCGCGGGATGGTCTTCAGCGGGTTCTTGGTTTCTTCCCCAAAAGCAGTCGCGCTCTCGAAGCCGACCAGGCTGAAGATGGCGATCACGACGCCAAGCCCCAATGTGGCGGGCTTCATACCGTGCAGGGAAAGCTGGGCGTGGTCCACGGGCGCCCCGTGCTTGAACAGGACGATGGCAGTCAGGGCGAGGATCAGCGCCACCGAGACGCCCTCCAAGACGAGCATCAAAATCGTCGAGATCTTGATGTCTTTGAACGAGACGTACCAGGCGATCAGGGCGCAGGCGCCGAACAGTATGGTCAGAGGGATGTGGATGTGGGCCATTGCCAGCAGGACATTGGCAAAGTTTGCAAAGCCGGTCAGCCCGGCGACCCCGATGAACAGATAGGCCCAGATCAGGCACCAGCCCGCGACCCCGCCCGCCGTCGGCCCCAGCCCGCGTGAGGTGTAAGCGTACATGGACCCCGCCGATGTCGAGCGCCGGGCGAAGTGGTTCAAGTTCAGGGCGACGAACAGCAGCATTACCGTCCCGAAAAGGTAGGCGAGCCAGCTCCCCGCGCCTGCCGCCCCGAACATGGCGGGCACGATCAGGGCCGCCGTCATGGTGGGGGAGATCACCGCGATGGCCTGCGCCCACACCTCCCAGAAGTTCAGACAGTCGGCGCGCAGGCGCGATGGCCCCCGCGCGGCAATCACTTTGGTCGCCATGGTTCGATCCTCCGGTCTTTGAAGCCGTAGCCGATGACACGAGGCGAGACGACGTCGTCAAGCGCCCGGCGTCATCACCGGGGAGGGAACACAGAAGCGGCCGTCACCGGCCAGAGGGAAGTCTAAAGGTAGCTGTCCAGCATCCGGGGTGCCGCACAGGCAACCAAGATGAGTTCGGCGTCGCGGCCGTCGAGGGCGGACAGTCGGTGCGGGACGCGCGCGTCGAAGTGCGCGGAGTCGCCGGGGTGGAGCGTATGAACTTCATCGGCCAGGGCCAGCCGCAGAGTGCCGGACAGCACATGCAGCCATTCTTCGCCCTCGTGCCGGTACATCTCGCCGTTCTCGCGCCGGGCGGGCACGGTGACGCGGATCGGGTGCATGGCGGCAGCCCGCTCCGGGCGCGACAGGGGCGTATAGGAAAGCCCATTCCCCTGCTGCTCGGGCAGAGAACCCGCCCGCAGCACGGCGCAGTGCGGGTTTTCCTCGGTTGGTGCCGCGAACAGTGAGGCCAGTGGGACGCCGTAAGCCTGCGCCAAGGACAGCAGCGACGCGAGCGACGGCTGCCGCTCCCCGTCCTCGATGCGGGATAAGTAGGACTTGCTCAGGCCCGCCCGGCGCGCCAGCTCGTCCTGTGTCCAGCCGCGCCCTGCCCGCAGGTTCCGCAGCCGCGCGCTCAATTCCGACAAGTCCGTCATGCGCTTATTATAACACATTGTTGCCTTAGAGTCAACAGCAGAGCATAAGTAAGGTGGGCAGGCGAGGACTGATTGACAGCCGCCCCGCCGATAGGTTATACTGTACGCCTATGGCCTCAACCACTGTCAAGCTGCCGGGCGGCCCGCCCACGCCCCCGCCCGGAGGCGGCAAAAAGCCCCTCGGGATCGCGGGGGCTACCGGCCTGATGATGGCGATGGTCCTGCTGTCGCGCATCCTGGGCGTCCTACGCGACGCCATCATCTCTCACTACTTCGGGCGCGGGCCGCAGACGGACGCTTATCAGGCTGCTTTCACCGTCCCCGACCTGCTGTTCTATCTGCTGCAAAGCGGCGCCCTGTCGTCTACCGTCGTCCCCATCCTGACCGAGTACCGGCAGCAGGGCAAGGACAAGTCGGCGGACAAGCTCGTTAGCATCGTCGCTTCGGTTATCTTCGTCTTCATCGGACTCTTGATCTGCCTCATGTGGGTCTTCACTCGCCCGTTGACCATCGCCCTGAACCTCGGGTTCGACGCGCACACGGTTGATCTGTCCGTGCCCCTGACGCGCGTCCTGCTGCCCGCGCAGATGTTCTTTTTCCTGGGCGGCCTGATGATGGGCGTCTTGTATTCGCGTAAGCAGTTCCTCATCCCGGCTATGGGGCCGGTCATCTACAACTCCGGCATCATCCTCGGCGGCGTAGTGCTGCGGCACTGGCTCGGCATCCACGGGCTAGTCTGGGGCGCCATCGGCGGGGCGTTTCTGGGGAACTTCCTGCTCCCCCTCACCGCTGTGCTGCGGCTGGGCGTCCGCATCCGGCCCTCATTCGACGTGACGCACCCCGCCGCCATGCAGGTCTGGCGGATGCTGCTGCCCATCGGGCTGGGCGTCTCGCTCCCCAATATTGACCAGATGGTGAACAAAGAGTTCGCTTCATTTCTGGGCAAGGGCGATACAACGGCGATCATGAACGCCTACCGGCTGATGCTCCTGCCCATCGGCGTTTTCGCGCAGGCGATGGCGCTGGCCGCCTTCCCGACCCTCTCCGCGCAGGCCGCCGAAAAAAACATCGCGGCCATGCGGCGGACCATGGGCCAGTCCCTGCGTAATATCCTGTTCCTGACCGTCCCCGCCTCCGCCTTGATGTTCCTGCTGGCCGAACCCGTCATCACGTTCCTGCTCCAAAGTGGCAAGTATACCCACGCCGACACCCTCGTGACCGCCTCAGCCCTGCGCTCCCTGAGCCTTGGCATCTTCGCCTGGTCCTGCCAGTCCCTGCTGACGCGCGGCTTTTATGCCCTACAAAACTCTAAAGTGCCGGTCATCTCAGGCGCCATCGTGTCCGTCCTGTTCGTCTCTATGAACTTCTGGGTCGTCCGCCCCGTCATCCAGGTTAAGGCCCGCGTGGACGCCCTGACTCAGCAGGTCGGAGCGCTCCAGGAGAACGTCAAGCTGGTGCAGCCCTTCGCCCAGCCAAGCCAGGAGGCGCTGGCCGCCGTCTCCGCCGCCCAAGCGGCCCCATCCGGGACTTCCGGCGCGGCGCCCCCATACCTCGACGTGGCCCAGGACCGTCTCACCCAGCTTGTCGGGCAGGCGCAGACGACGCTGACCGACGCTCAGGCCCGGCTGGAAGCGCGGCAGTACAAGCTGGCCCTCGCGCAGTCTGAACTGGACGCCCGCGCCGCCCGCGCCGTCTGGGAACTCGGCCTGACGACCTCCATCGCCGCCACCATCCACATGGTCGCCCTGTACTTCCTGCTGCGCCGCAGGCTTTCCGGCCTGCACTCCCAGCGGCTGATTTCCAGCTTGGGCAAGATCCTGATGGCGACACTAGCCCTGTGCGTCGTCTCCAAGCTCGCCCTGGCCGTCTGCGAGACGGGTTTCGAGACCTCCCACCTTGCCCCCAAGCTGACCGCCCTCGTCACGCTGTCGGTGTCGGGTCTGCTCGGCATCGGTGCCTTCCTCGGCACGGCCCGTGCCCTGAAGATGGGCGAGCTGCAAGCCGCCATTGATATGATCCGCCGCAAGAAAGGCTGACCCGTGCGACTTTTTTTGCGGTCCTGCTCAGGCCCCCGCCGCCCACTCCTTGCGCTTGTCCTGCTGCTCGCCTTGCTGAGTTCGTCCGCCTG
>JANOOM010000163.1:0-5608 GCA_031421335.1 Armatimonadota bacterium | reverse complement strand
CGATCTTGGCGCTTGTGGCGACAAGCTCGGCGGGGTCGCCAGGGCGGCGGGGGGCCTCGACGGCGACGATCGGCTTTCCCGTCACCTGGCGGCCGGCCTCGATGACCTCGCGGACGGAATAGCCCTTGCCGTTGCCCAGGTTATAGGCGTTTGTCGGGGCGCCATTCCTCAATGCCTCAAGGCCCAGGACGTGCGCCTGGCCCAAGTCGGTGACGTGGATATAGTCGCGGACGCCGGTCCCATCGGGCGTGGGGTAGTCGGTCCCGAACATCTTGATGTCCGGGCGGCGGCCCAGAGCGGCGAACAGGGTCAGGGGGATCATATGCGTTTCGGGCGTGTGATCCTCGCCCAGTTCGCCCTCGGGGTCCGCACCCGCCGCGCAGAAGTAGCGGAGCGAGATGCTCTTGATGCCGAAGGCGACGTCGTACCAGTGCAGGATGTGCTCGGCGTCCAGCTTCGTCTGCCCGTAGGGGTTGGTGGGGAACTGCGGGTGGTTCTCGTCAATGGGGACGTATTTGGTCTCGCCAAAAGTCGCCGCCGAGGAGGAAAACAAAACGTGTTTGACCCCCTGCGCGTTCAGGGCATCAAGCAGCGTGAGTGTCTTGGCGATGTTGTTCTGGTAATACTTGACCGGGTTGGCGACGCTGTCCGGGACGGAAGCGTAGGCGGCGAAGTGGATGACCGAGTCGATGGCGTGGTCCTTGATGGTACTCGCGACCAGGGCGCCGTCGCCAATGTCGCCCTGGACGAGTCGGGCGCCGGGCAGAAAGTCCATGACCTGGTGGTGGCCCAGCTCCAAAGTGTCCAAGATGACGACGTCGTAGCCCTTCCTGAGCAGCAGTTTGGCCGTGTGGCTGCCGATGTAGCCGGCACCGCCGGTGACGAGGATGGCTCCCATGATGGTTGTGTTCTCCTTGAAAATTCTTCTTGACCCCCATTCTACCTGATGGGGCGCGGCCTTTTCAGCCGAAATCTTCTAGCGCCGGGAGAACTTTACGGTCTCAGCGACGGTGGCAGCCACTTTGTGGCCATCTTTAACAGCAGGAGCGTATTCCCAGTGGCCGACGGCCTCCAAAGCCGCGTCGTCGAGAGCGCGGTCGCCGGAGGAGGTCAGGATGGTGGCCTCGGAAACATCCCCGTCCTCGTCCACGGAGAGCCGCAGGCGAACGGAAGCATCCGCAGCGTCCAGTGCGGCGACGGCGGGCGGCATCGGGCAGCGCAGAGGGCGCGGCGGCGCATCGGCCGAGGCGGCGGGGCCGGCTGAGGCGGGGGGGCGTGCGGGAGTGGGCGCGTTAAGCCCCTGCTCCGCGTCGAGCCGCGGCTCCGTCTCCGGGATCGTCTCCGGCGAGCTGCTGTTGGCCGAGGTCAGCTCCTGGCGCACCCCGGCGACGCGGACGACGGGCGGGGGGGCGTTCGTCGTCCGCGTCTGGACCATGGCCGGTTTGGGCGGCTGGGTTACAGACGGAATCCGTGCCGGGGGGGCATAATAGGGTTGTACCAGAGTGGACGAGACCCGGCGGGTGGGAGTCTCCTCGGCGATCCGCACGATGCCGACGGTGGAAGCAGCTTCGACCCTCCGCGCCAGGGGGACGTGATGTGGCCTGACCGGGTGCCAGACGGACGTGATTTCGTGCCGGCGCGGCTCCGCCCCAAGCGCCTGCCGGACCGGCGCGGCGAGGAGCGAGACCTGCCCCGGAGCCGGTGCGGGCGGGGAAAGCGGCGCCGGGGACGCGGCGCCGACTCTCACTGGCGGCCGGCCGGAGACGAGCGGTAGGGCCGCCAGCGCGGCCAAGGCCAGCACACCTGTCCCCGCCGTCCCCAGCAGGGCGCGTCGTCGGCGCGTCCGGAAGGCGGGGAGCGTGGGGGCCGTCGCGATGATCTGCGTGGCGACGGAAGCCTCGGCGGCGGCGAGCGGCGCGGCCGACCGCAGCGCGTCGGCGAAGGCGCCGGCATCCGGGTAGCGCGCGACGGGGTTCTTGGACAGTGCTCTTGATAGGATGCGCTCTAGGCGGCGGCCCGGGACGGCGCGCAGGTCGGGTGCGACCTTGAGGATCTGCTGCATGACGGCGGGGATCGAGTCGCCCTCGAAGGGCTTGGCGCCCGTGACCATTTCGCAGAGGGTGACGGCCAGCGAGAAGATGTCCGTGCGCGCGTCCAGCGACTGGCCGTTGATCTGCTCGGGGGACATGTAGGCGGGGGACCCGACGATGGTGCCGTCCTGCGTCAGCGCCTGGTCGGACAGCACATGGGCGATGCCGAAGTCCATCAGCTTGGGTGTTACGTCCGGGCCGTCGGTCTCGGCCAGAAAGATGTTGTCGGGTTTGACGTCGCGGTGAACAATTCCCCGGCCGTGTGCGTAGTGCAATGCGTCGGCGACGCGCACGGTGATGGCGACCGCCTCGGGCACCGACATCGGCGAGGAGCGGCGCAGGCGCTGCCGCAGGGTCTCGCCCGGCAGACACTCCATGGCGATGAACTGCCGCCCGTCGCCCGCCTGACCGACCTCGTAGATGGCGACGATGTTGGGGTGGGACAGTGCCGAGACCGCCTGCGCCTCGCGCCGGAACCGCTCGGCGAGGTCCACACGCCGGTCCGCGCTCAGAGTCTGCAAGAACGTGAGCACCTTCAGTGCGACCACGCGGGGCCGCCGGGTATCGGTAGCCTCGTAGACGACGGACGAAAATCCGCGCCCCAGTTCCCGCTCCAGGTGGTAGAAGCCCAGCTCTTTCTCCGCGTCCGTCTCCATGCCCGTTCCAGTTTCCGGCGTGATATCCCGAAGATTGTCCATGACAGCGCTTTCTCCCCCGACGTTGATCCGTCCCGGCCTTTAAGACGAACACAAGAGGCGCCGGGTTCCCGAGCGCCCGCAAATCTATAAATAAAAAGTGAATGTGGACGAGCACACCGTTTGGCATGAATCTTGCAAGGTTGATCCGTGGGGGCGCGTGTCGCCCCCGGCATTAAAACATTCCCGAGACAGACAAGAGCGCCCGCCCGAGACCTGAGCCTATGAAAACGCCCCGCTATAATGAACCCGGACTGGAAGCTGCCGCCGGCTACCGCGAGCCGCATCGGGAGCCGCACCCCGCCGCGCGCGCGAGCGGCGACGCCGTGCTGCTCGGCGGCGTTTCCGCGCGCCGGTCCGGCGCCAAGAAAACGCAGCGTGTCCTGGACATCCTTTTCACCGCGCTCGGCCTGCTGTTCCTCTGGCCCGTCTTTGCCCTTATTGCGCTGTGCATCCGGCTGGACAGCCCCGGCCCGGTCCTGTTCAAGCAGAAGCGGGTCGGCCGGGACGGCGAAGAATTCTGGTTTTTCAAGTTCCGCTCCATGGTGTCCGACGCCGAAGACCGGCGGCACCTGCTGGAAATGCACAACGAGCGCACGGGGCCGGTCTTCAAGATGCGGAACGACCCACGCATCACCCGCACTGGGCGCTTCCTGCGGAAGTTCTCCCTGGACGAACTCCCCCAGCTCTTGAACGTCCTCCGGGGCGAGATGAGCCTCGTCGGGCCGCGCCCTGCTCTCCCCAAGGAGACCGCGGCCTATACCGCCCACCAGCGCCAGCGCCTCATCGGGGTGCCTGGTGTGACCGGATTGTGGCAGGTTTCGGGCCGGGCCGCCCTCAGCTTCGAACACTCCATCGAGCTGGACTTGTACTACATCGAACACCAGTCCATTGGCCTGTACTTCCGCATCCTGCTGATGACCATCCCCGCAGTGCTGCGCGCCGAGGGCGCCTACTGATCACTCCAAAAGAGTCTACCCACATCACCCGCGTCACCCGCGACATGAATTCCGTGCTATAATAAACAAGTAATAATGCCGGGTTTTCCCCTGTCTTAAAGACGGGCTGGGGTGAGGAAGCTCGCCCGCACCGCCGATAACAACAGCGAAAGCCAGGAGAAACAGCAGCAGATGTATCGCCGCACACCCATCTTTTTCCGCATCGTGGACTCGTTCTTCCGGCACCAACTCCTCTTCTGGAGTGCCCTGCTCATCGTCAGCAGCTTGACCATGGCAGCCCTCTACGCGCGCTCCAAGACCTTCCACGCCACGGCCATGACCCAGGTGCAGACCGAGACCGCCGCCACCGTGCTCGGCCAGGCCGACACCACGAGCTGGATCGCGCCGTCTCAGAAACACATGGACCGCTTCAACGACTTGATCAAGCAGAACCAGCCGGGCGGCTTCCTGGACGCCGCCCTGAGGGATGCCCATTTAGTCACCCCGATCAATCTAGACCCGCAGTCCGACGACCCGCGCTACGTCATGCTCCAGAAGAACCTGACCATGACCGCCGACAGCGCCAACCAGTTTTCCATCAACTTGACCTGGGACAACTCCGACGAGACCAAGAGCATCCTGGATGCCCTCCAGAAGCGCTACATCCAAGAGGTCGGCCTGGACCGCTCCATCGGCTCCGTCGGCAGCGTCAACTTCCTGAACGGCCAGATCGCCCAGACCGGGGACCGGCTGCGACGCGCCGAAAGCGCCCTGGCGAAATACAAGTCTTCTTTCGGCGGCCAGCTATCGGACGCGCAGAGCTACTACAGCACCGAGATCGAGGCCGACAAGTCCACCCTGGCGCAGACCGAGCGTGACGCCGACCAGAAATCGAAGCTCGCCGGCGCCCTGGACCAGCAGCTCGCCCAGATGAAACCGATGGACATCGCCGAGCAGATGGTCTCCGACCAGTCGCCGACGGAGAAGGAGATCGCGGGCCTGCTGGCGCAGCGGGACACTGCGCTGTCCGGACCAGGTGCGGAGACCCCGCAGCATCCCGACATCGTTGCCTTGGACGCCCGAATCGTGGACCTCCAGAAGCAGCAGCGGGCCAACGCCAAGGCGCCTGAGAACCAGCACAATACCCTGACCAAGATGCAGGATAACCCCCAGTACCAGAGCCTGAAGCTCCAAGTCGTCGAGGCGCGCATCGCGTGCGACTCCGACCGACTGGACATGCAGAATCTGAAGCAGCGCATCGCCAAGAATCAGGCCCTGGTCAACCGCATCCCGGACGCACAGCGCCAGCTTTCGGACAAGATGCGCGACTACCAGGACGCCCAGTTGCAGGACCAGAAGCTGCGCCAGCAGCGCGACGGGGTCCAGCTCCAGGCGAACTTGGACCGCCAGACCGCCAGCGACAGCCTCCTGCCCGTCGGCGTCACTTACGCTACTCCGACGACCGGCAAGACCAAGTTGATCGCCATGTTGTTCGGCAGCCTGCTCCTGGGCTGCCTCGTCGGCGTCATCCTCGTCGTCCTGAGCGAGTGGTCCGACCACTCTCTGCGCTATGAAGGCGATGCCGAGCGCCTGCTGGGCGTCCCCGTCCTGGCCGCCCTGCCCGAGACCGCCGACCTGCGGACGGTGCCCGCCCGCCGCGCCCTCTCCGGGGCCAGCGCGTCCGCCCTGCCCGGCTCGACGCACGAAGGATAACGACGCTATGACCGACCGACTGACCGATTCCGATGAGACCGCCCTGGTCCCCGACCGACAAGGCCGGACCCTGCGCGCCGACGAGATGGCGGCCCTGCTGCGCTCGGCCCATGAGGCCGCCCCGGCCCCCTTCGAAACCACCATCATGATGGACCGGGATGCCCTGAACCCC
>JANOOM010000162.1:0-3490 GCA_031421335.1 Armatimonadota bacterium | reverse complement strand
CGAGTCTTTAAGAATTGAGCCGGGCCAGAAAGGGACGCTGATCGAGTTGGGCGGCGCACTGCTCATTCTGCCACGCCGCTCCGAGACCCCGGCGCTGTTCGATGAAGTCCGGCAGGGCCTGGGGACGGCGGAGATGTCCCTAGAGGAAATGGTCTTGGAGATGCGGAGGATTCGTGAGAGCAACGATTACGAGGGCGAAGCCTAGAGTCTTCCTGGATAGTAGCGGCTTCATCTCTGCCGTCATCACGCCCCGTGAGAGCGCGCCGATCTATCGCCTAGTGATGCTGGGTGAGCAGGACGTGATTGACCTGCGGATCAGCCGGGAGGTCATCTCCGATGTCGAGAGGTTTGTCCGCAGCCGGAACCCCGCTCTGCTGCCCACGGTGGCCGAGATCATTGACAAAGGCCGGATGGCGATCACGCCCGAGCCGAATGAGGACACGATTGTCATGTGCGAGGCACTGACCGGCTATCGCCCTGACGCCCGCATCCTGGCGGCGGCCATCGAATGTGCCGCCGACGTGCTGGTGACGTTCGACAGCACCCACCTTTTGGGGAACTCCAGCATCAAGCCGCCGGAGGTCGCCGTCATGGTGATGAACGCGAGGAACTGCCTGGAATGGTGTTTCGCTCAATGGCAGAGTGCGCGGTAAAGAACGGAAACCCTAAGCGGGTGGGCAGAGGGTGGCCGTCCACGATGCGCTGGACATAGCGCGTGACGCGGGCCAGCTTCTCGGGGTCGGTGTCGCACAGGGCGATCGTCGTTCTCTCCTGCAAGGCGGGGAAGGCGAGGATGTCGCGCGAGAGCTTTCCCCCGAACTGGCTTCCCGCTCCGATGATGACGACTCTGGTCATGGCTCTGGGTCCTCGTCTGAGGGCGTTTCCGCCAGCCGGCTTTTAAAGCAGCGCGGGTAGAAATAGTTGTTCTCGATCAGGTCGCTGATGGCGGCATCGCGCGCCTCGTCCCCGCCGCTCCGGTACGCCTCCGCAACGCGCCTTCGGTGCCGGTTGAGCGCCCCCAGGAAGGGGTCATGGGACAGGCGGAACAAGGCGTTCGCGCAGCGGACCAGTTTCTCCTCGGCGACCTTGGACGACTGCGCCCACCACTTGCCGACCGGCGGGTTCGGGTGGCTTTTAGCGTCGTGGTCCAGGATCTCGTAGAGGTGACTCGCGGAGAAGCACTCGTGGGTCGCTGCGTACAGGCGCGCGCCGTAGTCGTCGAGGCCGTCCGCGTTGAGCGCGTCCTCGATGGCGGCCATGCCGGCACTGAGGCGGCTCTTCGCCTCGGACTCGACGAGGCCACCGTACCCCTCGCGGGCCATCTTCTCGACCAAGGCGGGGAGCAGCTTGGGTGGATCGGAGATGCCCTCGGAGTAGGGGGTGAGGAAGAAGCGCGTGAGCTGCGCGACACTCTGCCACTCTTCCGCGCCGCCTGCCTTCATCCGCTCGGCGAGGGCTGCGAGCAGGGCGGGGAACAGCGTCAGCCGCGCCGTCAGAAAGACGTCCGCCGTGAAGAACTCGCGCATCCGCAGGACGCTCCGGCTCATCTGTTCCAGGGCGTCCAGCTTCTCGGCCAGTGTGACCGGAGGGTCCGTGGGCGAGAGGAACGCCGGCAGCAGCGTCTCGAGGCCGTCCGCCGTCATCTTGTCCGTGTACCCGTCTTGGCAGGCGCCGAGGACCATCCCCAGGCACTCGTGCAGCACCATCAGCCCCTGTCGCTCGTCCTGGGTGAACCCCGGCGTGGCCCCCAGGGCGGCCGGGAGTCTGTCCCGGAAGTCGGTCATGGCGGCGGAGACGGTGTGCCGTGTCCAGTCTATCTCCAGCACGGGCAGGCCGACCGGGTCAACGCCGGCCTTCCGCAGCGCCTCCTCGGAGTTCATCCACGCCCCGGTGTGGTCGTCCCGGCGGCAGATGTACCCCTTCTGTCCCCCATCCACGAGGCAGAACCAGGCGGCGGCGGGGTCGGCCTCCTCCAGCGCGGCGGAAAACGCCCTGACCTGGAGGTCCTTTTCCGCCCCCTCCGGGCACAGGGCCATGATGCCCCGACAGGAGACCTGTCCTTCCGTCATCCACTCCTGGAATGACGCTCCGCTTTCTATGCTCGTCGTCCCCATATGGACCTCAATTCGGGCCGAGATTCGTCACGACGGTGATCCGGTAGTCGTTCGCGATCCTGGCGGCGACTTCCTCGGGCATGAGCGCCTGGAGCCTCTCCTTCAGGGCGGCCGTGATCGTGTCCATCTTCCGGCCGAGTTCCTCGGCGCTCATCCCCTGTGAGGCGCGGTAGGCGGCGGCGGCGGCGGCCTCAAGCTCTTCGGGGGCGGGCCGCTCGGCCGGGGCCGGCGCGTGCGCGCCATGCCCCTGGATGTAGTGCAGCACCGAGGCGAAGAGCTGCTTCCCGCCCTCGGAGGCGATGGCCTTCAGGAACTCTATGAGCATCGGCTCCGCGATCATCGTGATCAGGAGGGCGCCCACCAGGTTCTTCTCGTCCTCGGGCGTGAACCAGTCTACGTTGTGTGTGATGGTGCGGTCGGCGTCGCGTTTCATCTGTTCCAGCGGCATCGTTTTTCTCCCCCTGAGCGGTCCGCTCAGTTTCTCCCCAATGAGGGGCTTCCGTCCGGTCGGCCTCTCCCAGCGAAAGATCAGGCGGGTGCGATGTTCGCGGCGGCAGCGCAGGAAAAGCCGGAGCAATCCACTATATCACTGAGGAGGGGTTCTGTCAAGCGGCATCAGCGTCGGCACTGCCGACGCTTTTTCCGGCATCGAGGCGAGCTTCGGCGACATCGAGATCAGCGGCAACACGCTCCAGAAGAACTACACCAGCCTCTCCATCGCCGGGTACGACGGCCTCGCCCCCAAACCTCTGCATGGGTCAGGGCGCCTACCTGGAGGGCTGCCGCGTGCGGGGCAACAGGATCACCGGCAACCTCTCCTTCGGCGGCCCCGCCGACGGCCTGGACGTCACCAGAAACCAGGGCATCGGCAACGCGGGCGACGGTCTCCACTTGTCCGACTTCAGCTGCTATTCGGGACCCGGCAAGTAGGCTCCCGCGAGGCGAGTCGAAACGGGGGAAGCCACGGGCGCTCTAAGCGCCCGTGGCCTTCCGTCTTTGTGTGTCCTTTCAATGCCTCCCGTTTCCTAGTTGCTTTTTGCGCCCGTTGTTGGTAAACTGTGGGCATGAACACGCCGGACGCGGGGAATTCGCGCGAAGGGAAATACTGCCCGCGCTGCCACACCATGACCCGCCGGGACAGCGAAACGTGCGAACACTGCGGGCACCGGTTCCGCACCGGCCTGGCGACGGGCCTAGCGACCGGATTGGGGATGGGCCTGAGCGCGGCCCCGCCGGACGCGGCCTTCCCCGACGAGGCCGCGCGGAATCGGACCATGCAGTTCACACTGCCGCCGCCGGCCCCGCGCGCCGCCCCCGCCGCGCCGCCGCCCAAGGAGAGGCCAAACCGTCGGCGCCTCGCGCTCGGCGCGGCCGGC
>JANOOM010000161.1:0-5086 GCA_031421335.1 Armatimonadota bacterium | reverse complement strand
CCGCCAGCACCGCCGCGTGCGCCGCGACCACCGCTCGGGCCACGATCACCGAAGCCCTCATCAGCGTTCAAGCGGCGCTGCTGCTGCTGCTGCAAGGCGATGTCTGCTGTCGTCAGGCGCTTTTGACCGGGTAGGATGTCGCCTTTGTAGATCCAGACTTTGACGCCGATGTTGCCATAGGTCGTCGGCGCTTCCGCGAAGCCGTAGTCAATGTCCGCGCGCAATGTATGCAGGGGGATTTTGCCCAGCCGGTCGCCTTCTTTGCGAGCCATCTCACTGCCGTTCAGCCGGCCCGAGCTAAGGATACGAATACCCTTCGCCCCCAGCTTCATGGCGCGCGTGACGGCCTGGCGCATGGCGCGCTTGTAAGAGACCCGCTTGGAGATCTGCTGTGCGATGCTCTCCGACACGAGCTGGGCATCCAGCTCTGGGTGGCGGATCTCATTGACGTTTGCTTGGAACGACTTCTTGAATTTGTCTTCCAGGACTGCCCGCAGGTCATCTACGCCCTTGCCGCCGCGCCCGATGATGATGCCAGGCTTGGCAGTGTGCAAAGTGACCTTGACACGGTTCGCTGCGCGCTCGATCTCGACACGCGCAATGGAGGCGTTAGCCAACGTCTTGCTGTTCTTGATGAAGGCCCGGATGTGGAAGTCCTCGACCAAAGCCTTGGCGTATCCCTTGTCCAGAAACCACTTGCTCTCCCAGTCGCGGTTCACGCCGACGCGGAACCCGACGGGATGGATCTTCTGTCCCATGCGTTATTCTCCCTTTTCCCGCTTCTGATCGGCGCCTTCGCTCGGGTCGGGCGCGCGGTCGGACACTTCGATTTCAGGCGCGTCCGACGCCGTTACGGGCGTCGCTTCCTGCGGCACTTCGGAAACTTCTGCGGACGCCGTGGGCGCCGTGGGCGCCGACGACTGACCGCTGTCTGCCGAGTCACCCGTTCCGCCCTCGCCCTGCTCCGCACCCGGAACCTGGCGGTTCACTTCAGCGGATGTGGCGAGCGCGACGTTTTCCGTCTTCGGAGCAGCGGGGGCCGGCGTCGCCTTCGACTTGGCGGGCGTCGCGGTGGCGCGGCGCGGCTTTGGGGCGACAGCGGGCGCATCCGTCAGGATGACGGTTAAGTGACTGGTGCGCTTCAAGATTCGGTAGGCGCGGCCTTGCGCTCGGGCGCGGACCCGCTTCAAGGTCGGGCCGCCGTCGGCCAGGATATTCTGGACCTTCAGCTCCTCGACGCCCGCTCCCCACCCGTCCTGGGCGTTGGCGGCGGCGGAGATGACGACTTTCGTGATCAGCTCGGCGGCGTGGTTCGGAATGAACCGCAGCATCGCCAGGGCCTCCGAGACGCGCTTGCCCTTGATGGCGTCAATGACTAGGCGGGCCTTGCGCGGCGAGGTGCGGACCCACTTTGCGACGGCGCGCGCTTCGGGCACGATCTCGACGGTGACAGTCCGGCTGTTCCCAATCTGCTCCGTCAGAGCCTCGGTGAGCGCCTGCGATTCCATCCGCACGTTGTTCGGGCGGCTAGTGTGCAGGACGACCTTGAGACTGCCATCCTTTTCTTTTGTCAGCTTCAGCTTGGAAACCGGCGTCCGCCCCAGCACGTCCTTGACGGTGGGGAGCAGGGCGCGGTCCCGTGCGGCGGTATTCATTGTTTCTTTTCCTTATCGTCCGCGCGTCGTCCGCGTGTCCTTGGAGCCGGCGTGGCCCTTAAAGGTGCGGGTCAGCGCGAACTCGCCGAGCTTGTGGCCGACCATGTTCTCCGTGACGAAGACGGGGATATGCTTGCGCCCATCATGCACGGCCAGGGTGTGGCCGATCATCTGCGGGAAGATGGTGGACCGGCGCGACCAAGTCTTGATGATGCGTTTCTCGTTGCGCGCGTTCATATCGTCAATGCGCTTGAGCAGCTTAACGTCCGCGAACGGACCTTTTTTCAGTGAGCGTCCCATAAATTGCCTCTAGAGTCCCTTCCCGGTTACTTGCTGCCTCGGCGGCGCACGATGAACTTCTGCGTGCTCTTGTTGCGCCGGGTGCGGAAGCCCAACGCGCGAACGCCGGTCGCCGAGACCGGACCCTTCTTGCGTCCAATCGGGGACTTGGCCTCGCCGCCGCCGTGTGGGTGGTCGCGCGGGGACATGACGACGCCACGGGTGTGCATGTAGACGCCCAGCCAACGCTTCTTGCCGGCCTTGCCATGCTTGATGTTCTCGTGCTCGATGTTGCCGATCTGGCCCACCGTCGCCCGGCACTCGGCCAGGATCATCCGCATCTCGCTGGAAGCCAGCCGGATAGTGACGTACTTGCCTTCTTTGCCCATGAGCTGAGAAGCACCGCCCGCCGTCCGGGTGATCTGGCCGCCCTTGCCGGGCATCATCTCGATGTTGTGGACCAAGGTCCCGACGGGGATGGCCCGCAGGGGGAGGGCGTTGCCCGGCTTGATGTCCGCCGTCTCCGAAGAGATGATGGGATCGCCGACCTTCAGGCCGACCGGCCACAGGATGTAGCGCTTCTCGCCATCGGCGTAATGTATCAGGGCGATGCGCGCCGACCGGTTCGGGTCGTACTCGATGGTGGCGACCTTGCCGGGGATGCCGTTCTTGTCGCGCTTGAAGTCAATGATCCGGTACATCGTCTTGTTGCCACCGGCAACGTTGACGGCGGTGCGCCGGCCCTTGTTGTTGCGTCCGCCGCTGTGCTTGTTCGGGCGCAGCAGGGACTTTTCGGGCTTAGAGGCCGTGAGCTCGCTGTAGTCCGAGGCGGTGCGGAACCGCTGGGACGGCGTAGTCGGCTTGTAGCGTTTGATTCCCATAGTTTAGGTTAGACTCCCTCGACCAATTCGATGGACTGGCCCGACTGCAAGGTAACGATCGCCTTCTTCCAGTCGGAAGTCTTGCCCCGATTGGCGCGCTTGAAGAAGCGGCCCTGACGAGTCTTGCCTTTGACGACCATGGTGTTGACGGCGACGACGTTGATCACGTTCTTGGAATCGGCCTGGATCTGCTGAATGGCTTCAGCGATCTCATACTTGTTGGCATGACGAGCCACGACGAACGTATACTGATTCCGGCTGCCCCCGTCAACGCTTTTCTCGGTGACGATGGGCCGGACGATGATCTGATATGGACTTTTTGTGGTTGCGCTCATGTTAAGCGGTCGCCTCCTCGGCGGGCTGCTCCTGGACGACAGCCTTGGTGCCGTAAACGGCGTCCAGCTTGTCCAGGGCGCCCTGGGTCATCACGATCCGCTCGGCGTCAAGGACGTCCCGCACGGAAAACGCGGGGGCGACGCGGACGGTGACACCGGGGATGTTTCGGAACGACTTGTAGATCGTTAAGTTGGTCTCGGGCAGCACGACCAGCGTTTTGCCCGTGATTCCTAAAGTCTTCAGCAGAGCGGCTGCTGTCTTCGTGGAGTGCGTGTCCATCTCCAGGCTATCCAGGACGACGATCACGTCATCTGTAGCCTTGGTGGAGAGGGCCGAGGCCAGCGCAGCACGGCGCGCCTTCTTGGGCAGCTTGGCCGACAGGTCGCGGGGGTGCGGGCCGAACACGATGCCGCCGTGGCGGTAGTGCGGGGCCGAGATCGTACCCTGACGCGCACGGCCCGTACCCTTCTGGCGGTATGGCTTGCGTCCGCCACCGGCGACTTCCGCCCGCGTCTTGGTGTCGCGGGTGTCCTGACGGGTGTTAGTCGCTTCGTTGACGACGGCTTGATGCATCAGGCCAGGGTTGATTTTGGCGCTGAACAGCTTTTCGCTGAGGGAAACAGTTCCCCCGCTGCTGCCATCTGTTTTTCTGATAGTGGTTTCTGGCATGGGTTATGTTCCTCCTAGCGTATGAATTTCTTGATCATGACCAACCCGCCGTTCGCGCCGGGGATCGCGCCTTTGACCAGAAGAAGGTTCTTCTCCGTGTCAACGCGGACCACGCGCAGGCCCTGCTGGGTGATCTGGGCGTCCCCCATATGGCCCGGCTTGCCGGAACCTTTGAAGGTGTGGGCGGCGTCGGTACCGCCGCCACTCGCCGGCTTGCGGTGGGACGTGGAAGCGCCGTGCGTGGCCTTGTTGCCGCGCCAGCCGTAGCGCTTCATGACGCCCGCGAAGCCCTTGCCCTTGGAAATGCCGGTGACGGCGACTTTGTCGCCCGCCGCGAAGATGTCGGCCTTGAACTCGTGGCCTTCGGCCAGAGTCTCGCCTTCATCAATCGGAATCTCGCGCAGGGTCCGCTTCGGCTTGACCTCGTGGGCCGCGAAGTGGCCCTTCTGCGGCATGTTCAGGCGATGCTCTTTCACATCCTCGAACCCAATCTGCACAGCAGAATAGCCGTCTTTGGTGATAGTCTTCAGTTGTGTAACGACGCAGGGACCGGCAGCGATCACGGTGACCGGAGTCACGCGACCGTTTTCCTCGAAGATCTGGGTCATGCCCAGCTTCTTGCCCAAGATTGCACTTGGCATTGGTTTCCTCCACGGCGCACCTCATGAGCGTGGATCAGCTCACTACGTGACGCGGTTTTGATTGTGAAAAGAAAGCGCTTTGGGCGCTCTACAGCTTGATTTCGATGTCCACGCCCGAGGGCAAGTCCAGTCGCATCAAGGCATCAATGGTCTTCGGGCCGGGATCGAGAATGTCGATCAGCCGCTTGTGCGTCCGCATCTCGAAATGCTCGAACGACTCTTTGTCCACAAAGGTGCTGCGCTGCATCGGCAGAATATTCTTCTCGGTCGGCAGCAGCACCGGACCGGAGATGCGAGCGCCTGTGCGCTTGACGGTGTCTACGATCTTCTCGGCACTCTGGTCCAGCACGCGATGATCGAACGCGCGAAGACGGATACGGACTTTATCACGACGCATGGTGTGTAAATACTCCAGACACAAAATGTAGGGGCGTGAATGCTTTCACGCCCCTACAGGCATTTCCTAAGCGAGGATCTTGGTGACGACGCCCGCGCCCACCGTGTGCCCGCCCTCGCGGATCGCAAACCGAAGGCCCTCTTCCATCGCGATCGGCGCGATCAACTCCCCAACGATCGTCACGTTGTCCCCAGGCATCACCATCTCAACACCTTCCGGCAGGTCCAG
>JANOOM010000160.1:0-5259 GCA_031421335.1 Armatimonadota bacterium | reverse complement strand
GTTCCGACCCTCGCCCGCACCCTGCACGCCGTCGCCCTGTCCCTGTGGCTCGGCGGCCTGGTCGCAATCGGGGCACTGGTCGCGCCCACTGCCTTCCACGTCACCCGCACTGTTCCCGCCTTTGCGGGCGACCTCCCCTTGCAGAACGCCGTCGCCGGCGGGGTCGTCGGCGGCAGCCTGCACCTCTTCACCTTTCTGTGCTATGCCTGCGGCATTTTGCTGCTGCTGGCAAATGCCCTGCTCGTGCGTCACACGCCGGGGCGCTGGGCGCTGTCGGGCATGGCCGTCACCGCTCTTCTGCTTTGTACGGCTTTCTACCTGGGCCTATATCTGACGCCGATCATGGACGCGGCCCAGGCGCGCGGGGACCTCACGACATTCGACCGCCTGCATCACCAGTATGAGCAGATGTCGTCGGTCGTGCAGATGCCCCTGCTGCTCGTTGTTGCCCTGCTCGGGGCGCTTAGGGATACGGCACCGCGGATGAGCAGGACGAGTGAATGAATTCACTCGCTCCACGTCAGACCTGTCCAGGGGACAGAAGATCAGCCCCCCCGCCCGCCCCCGCCGCACGTTCTCAAGAAACCTGCTCACTCTTGTCCCCTGGACAAATCCGAGCGCAGCGAGTGAATTCATTCGCTCGTCCTCGCCCGATCTCTATCATTCATCGTCAGCGCCTCCCGCCGCGCCTGCCGCTGCCTCGTATCCATGAATGGCCGCTCGCAGAACTGGAAGAAAACGCGGCCAACGACGACGCAGACCACGAGCTTGACCCCGTAAAGAACCAGAGGGTGCCCCCCAAGTCCGTGGAGCCGGCCCAGTCCCTGCGTCACGATCCCTAACGCCAGCAGGTGGATCAAGTACAGGCTGTAGGAGAACAGCCCGACCCAGGAGAGCATCCGCACTGGCCACCGGCCCGTCAGCCAAGCGTCCCACCGGAACAGCAGCAGAAGCACAGCGGCGAATATGAGGGTGAACAAGTCCTGGAACCCGCCGGAAATGCCGTCAATAGTGCCGACCCCGCCGTGCCGTACCGCATCACAGATAACGAGGACGCCGCAGAGAACGAACGCCGCTTGCGGCCCGCGCCGACCCGGCTGTGCGAGGATCTGATACACCAACGCGCCCAGCCCGAATTGTGGCCACAAGCCCCAGGGAAACGGACTGCTGCCCCCGCCCAGGCCGTGCCAGAGCAGCGCCCCGACCGTCAGAACCGCGAGTGCGTCCAGCAGGCGCGGCGTTTGCCTCGTCCGCACCGCGCAGAGCAGCAGCAGGGCGACGATCACATAAAAGGCCGCTTCATAGCAGAGACTCCACAGGACCCGGATAAGAAAAGACGTGTGCAGCGGGAGCTGCATGAGTGTCAGCGCCCCGACATAGAAGCGCCAGCTCTGATGCAGCAGGTCCAGATCGGCGATCTGGCTGCCTTGAACGACATGCCGCCGGACCAGGAAGGTCAGCAGAAGGGAAAGCACGGCGGCAGCGAGCGAGGCCAGCAGATACGGCGGGTAGATGCGGCGCACGCGCGCCGTGATAAAATGCGCTACGGGGCGGGGCGCGTCCAGTGACCGAACGGCGGCATTGGCGATGCAGTAGCCAGAAATGACGAAGAACATGGGGACGCCGAGGTGTCCGCCCGCGCTGAACTGGTAAAGCAGGACTGGCGTGTTTTCCAGCCGGACGTGCAGCATGACGACCCAGAGCGCGGCGACGCCGCGCCAGGCGTCCAGCAGGCGGTAGGGGGTGTTCCCCGCGTGCCTCGGCGGCGCTGCGGGGTGGGGAGGGTCTGTCACGGGGGTCATTATACGCTGTGGAGACAAAGGAGTCAAACTAGCCCCTTGCGTTTTTTCGCCCGCCCGGTCATAATGACTCTGTATCACTCTTGTTACCTGCCGCGCCTTCCCTTGCGCGCGATCCCTCGGCCTCGTGTTCGGCTTTTCGTGTCCCAATAAGGAGAAACGACCATGTCCCAGGTCCCATCGAAGGTTGCGCGCGCCGGCCTGGCGGGCGTCGTAGGTCTCGCCGTCGTCGTGGGCGCGGCGCAGCTCGCCGGCCACCACCGGGCCGCCCCCGACACCCAAGCGGCGTCATCGGACGGGACGATCTTGCAGAACGGCTTTGGACACTTGCACCTTGCGCCTGCCGTCTCGTATTCTAACCTGACCGTCTACCCGGTCTACGGCGATGGTCCCGCGCCCGCACGGCCTGTGACCGCTGAATATATGACGCTGGCGGAGGGCATGGACAAAGGCAGCCTGACAGCGCGCGAGGCGGACGCCGGCAGCGTGGATGGCGATGGTGCCGCGCCCGCCGGTACAGTCGGCCTCTCCGTCCCCGACGAGTCGGTCACAAATGCCACGCAGGGGCAGGAGCACCGGGACGCGAACATGATCCTGGTGACCAACACCGCCCCACAGCCGACCTACGTCCCCGACGGCCAAGTCGTTCCGGGCGGCGGACAGGACCGGGGCGCGGCTGCGGACACCATCGTCCCCGCCCGGAGCGCCCAGGTCGGCGTGGCCGCTTTCTGCGTGGAGCGCCACCGGTCGCACGGCCCGTCGGCGGACTTCCGCAAAAACGTCGCCATCGCCATCCCCTCGGTCCGCTACGCCATGCAGGTCACCGGCGAGCAGCAGCCCGTCTGGAACTCCGTCGGCGTCGCCACTCGTCGTTTTGGCGCGACTACGCCCACCGGCACTTACGCCGCTTTGATCCAGAATCGTGCCGCTAATACCGCCGTCTTGCCCTACACGGACGCTCTGACGGTTCCCATCCAGGCGGCGACGCCAGGCCGGGTCGTCGGCGTGGTCGCGGCCATCAATGGCCGCATCGTCTGCACCGACCTGTATAAGAACCCGGCCCTCTTCAACCAGATGTGGCCTTCTCTCCTGCGCTCCTATGCCTTGCAGGCGGCTATGCAGCCGACGACCCGCAAGCCCGCCTCGGCGGATGCCGAAGCGGTCCGCACCTGGGTGGCCTCCCTGGACAGCGCGCCGGGCACTACCTCGCGCCAGTCCGACCTGACCCGCGTCGCCCGCGTCACCCTCCCCGGCGGGGCCGGCATCCGAACGGCTGCCGTTTCCGGGACCGGCGACAACCGGATTGCCCTACTGCACGAGGCGTTCTGGACGCCCGCTGCTCAGATGACGAATTGATGATCCGTGACGAATCGACGGCAGACGCCGTATATAGACCCATGACGAGCGCCGCTTCCATCCGCCAGATTTGGACCATGGTCGAAGCGGCGCTCGCGTTCGTCGGGGCCGGCATCGCCGGGACGCTCTGGTGGAAAGAGCGGATACACCAGGACGTGCCATGCACCGGCGACGGCGGCTGCGGGATCGTCGCGGCCAGTCGCTGGTCGCACATAGACTTGGTCGTCTTCCACCACGTCCCCGTCGCCCTGCTGGGGCTTCTGGGCTATGTGGCCCTGCTGACCATCGCCATGCTGCGACTCGGGTCGGAGACCGACAAGGCGGACCGACTGCTGCACCGCCTGTGCTGGCTCCTGGCGGCGGGCGGGGCCTCGTATTCGTGGTATCTTCAGTGGATCGCACACGCCAAGATCGGCGCCTTCTGCATCTGGTGCCGCTCATCGGCGATCGTGATGACCGCACTGCTATTGGTGGCGACTTGGGAATGGCTGGCCGCGCGGCGGCAGGCACGGCGCGTGGAATTTTTGAGGGGAATGGAACCGCATGGGTAAGTTCGGAATGAAGAAGATCGTGCTGCTCGGCGCCTGGATTGTCCTGCTCGCCGGCCTGATCGTCGCCATCAACCTGTTTGGCCGGCCCCCTGGCGCACCGGGCGGCAAGCCTTCTGTGAACATGATGCCGAATCTCGACGCCGCCAACCTGGAAGCACGATGGCCGCAGATCATCGCCCAAGCCGCCGCCCTGCCGCGCGGGAACGCCCAAGCGCGCTACACGCTCGCCGAGTTCGGAGACTTCCAGTGTCCGCAGTGCGGCAAGGCCCGGCCCGTGCTGGAAAAGATGCTCGCCGACCGGCCCGCCTCGGTCAACCTGATCTTTCTGCACCGGCCCTTCCCGAACATCCACGAATGGGCACTCCCCTCCGGACAGGCATCGGAGATCGCGGCGTCGCAGGGCAAGTTCTGGCCGATGTACGACGTGCTGTACTCGCACCAGGATGACCTCGAACCCGGTTTCTACAGCGGTTATGCTGCCAAAGCCGGTCTGGACAAGGACCAATTCAAGACGGCTTTTGATGCCGGCCAGGGGCGGGACCGGGTGACGGCGTCTTCCAAACTTGCGGACACCTTGGACATTCAGATGACGCCCACGATCCTGGTCCGCGACAACGTCGCCAAGACCGTCACCATCTATGTCGGCATGGACACCCGAAAGAACTCCGAAGAAGGTATCCCGTTCCCCGGCCTGGACAAGCTCGTCGCCGACCCGCCGCAGGGAACATAGCGCCCCCTGCGGCACCTTTCTGTTCGCACCTTTCTACGCTTGCGGCACTTCTTCCGTGATCACGATGAACTGCTCCAGCGTGTTCGAGCCGAACGCCGTCGTCATCGCGATATCGGTGGCGTCCCGGCCGCGCGTCAGCAGGACGCGCCCGATGCGCGGCTTGTTGTTGCGGGCGTCGAAGGTGTGCCAGCGGCCCCCGAGATACACCTCGAACCATGCGTTGAAGTCCATCGGGTTCGGGTCGGGCGGCACCCCAATGTCCCCCATGTAGCCGTTGCAGTAGCGGGCCGGGATGTTCAAGCAGCGGCAGAAGGTGACCGCCAGGTGCGTGAAGTCGCGGCAGACGCCGCGCCGTTCGGTGAACACGTCCAGGGCCGTCTTGGACGGCCGCGCGTACTGGTAGCCGAACTCCACATGGTCGAACACCCAGTCGCAGACCGCCTGTACGCGCGCCCCGCCCGTCGGCGTATGTCCGAACATCTCCCAGGCGATTGGCAGCATCTCGGCCACCTCACAGTAGCGGCTCCCCAGCAAAAACGTCAGGCACTCGTCCGGCAGGTCCTCGATGCGCTCCTGCGGCGCATCCGTCGCGACGACCTCATGTCGCCCGCTGTCCTGGGCGAACGCCTCAGAGCGCAGGCGCATCCGCCCCGCCGGCGCGACCAGCCGGTTGCAGCGGTTGCCGAAGCCGTCAATGAACTCCATGACCGGCACCTCGGGTTCGGGCCGGGGGCGGTCCTCTCCCGTCAGCCGGTGCGCCTCCGAGGGGTGCGTGTTCAGCATCAGCAGCATCGGGGTGGGCGCGGCAAAGTTGAAGATGATA
>JANOOM010000159.1:0-1511 GCA_031421335.1 Armatimonadota bacterium | reverse complement strand
TTCGCCGTCGGTCGCAACGCGGATTTGTTTGTGGCGCGTTTCAATCAGTATTGTTTTTGCGGAAAGCGCATCAAAATCTTTCGCCTGTTTCAATCGGCCAAACAAGGCGCGCGTCGCGAGCACCAGTGACCCTAGGCGCCCGGTACGTTGTGTCACATACAGGCTCAGTTTCGCGCCATCGAGCCGCAGCCGTGCACCGATGTTGAGGCCCTCCATCATATATTCATTGTTGCCAATAAAGATGAACGACGTCCGGCGGCGGTATTCCTCGTTATCCAGATATAGCGTAACAGTCAGGAACGGATAGCGACGGAATGCCGTTACGGCGGCCCAGACGAAGGCAAGCCATTTACTGCGTCCCAATCGATGCTGTAGTCGTTCGCGGTGTCTGACCGTATCAGCGTACAGCCCCAGGCTTGAATTGTTAACAAAGGTTCGGCCGTTAACTTCGCCAGCGTCGATTTGGATGCAATTCCCCTCAGCGATCGTTCGAATTGCGTCGTCAAGCTGCAGTGGAATACGCAAGTCTTTTGCAAAGTGATTAAGCGTCCCGAGGGGAAGAATCCCCAAGGCAATGTCGGTTCCGACCAACGTCGACGCAACGGCGCTCAGGGTGCCGTCACCGCCGCCTGCGACAACGGTGCGGACATGTCCGGCTACTGCGCGTTTGCTTGCCGCGATAACCTCGCTGCCGCTGGTTGTAAGCGTAACGCTAGCAATTAACCCACATGCCCGGAATTTATCCGCAACACTATTTGCAAAGTCGGCGGTACACCCGCTGCCAGCGGAGGCGTTCAGGATGACCGCTAGTTGCACGAGCTCTGTCAAAAGGTCTCTCCTGCATATTGAGTCATTCGTCGCCTGCGCCAGGTTGTGATGGCAGTAAGACTGAACGCAAGCCACACGCCACTCGCAGCCACCGCCGCAAGGACATCGCTAAGATAGTGGACCCCTAAATAAATACGGCTCAATCCGACCAGGGCCGTCATGACGACGGCAAGCACGGCAATGAAAATGCGCCAGCGCCACGGTTTTACTTTGCAAATCAGATATGCGGCCAAAACGCCGTAGAAAAGCGTTGCTCCCGCGGCATGTCCGCTGGGAAAGCTGAACGTGGTCAACGTCAGTAGCGGATCGTCGAAGGACGGCCTCGCCCGCTGGAAGGCGTGCTTCAAGGCCACGTTGAGGAGCATGCCGACAGGCACCGCAACGACGACCTTTAAAAGCCAATCCAACGCCTTAGCCCGAATTAGGTGGAACGCAAACAGCAGGCAAAGCGCAAGAATTCCAAATGTACTATGGACATCGGTGACAAGCAGCATGAACTGTGTGACGGGCGGCGTTGCATGGGCATGAAACCAATTGCCGATTTGCGCATCGATACCCGTGATTTCTCCGGCGTTGATGACATCCACACCCCTCGGAATCTTGAACGCGAACACGCTGTCCGGCGCCCCGGTGTTCTCGCGATAGTTGCTGAACTGGAACGTGGAGCGCCCGCCCTGCTGATC